>JAFAAW010000001.1 GCA_023426365.1 Pseudomonadota bacterium | reverse complement strand
GGCTGGCTGCCCACATAGGTGACGTCCGCGACCTGGATGCCGGTTTCCTCGCGCACCTCGCGCGCCACCGCCTCTTCCAGCGTTTCGCCCGGTTCGACGAAACCGGCCAGCACCGACCATTGACCGGCCGGCCAGCCCGGCTGGCGGTGCAGCAGCACATTGTCGCCGTCCGTCACCCGCATGATCACCGCCGGATCGGTGCGCGGATAGCTGTGCGCATTGCAGCGGACGTCCACGCATTGGCGCACATAGCCGCCGTCGCGGGATTCGGTGGGGGCGCCGCACGACCCGCAGAAGCGGTGGCGGTGATGCCAGATCGTCATGGCCCGGGCATAGCCCAGCAGCGCCGCGTCGCCCGCCGGCAACAGCGGGGCGGCGGCGCGCAGGCCGGTCCAGATGCCGCCCAGGCCCAGACGGGGACCGCTGCCGTCGGCCTCGGGTTCCGACGCCGACAGGTCGGCGGCGAAGACCGGGGCGCCCCCGGCGTTCAGCCCCAGGAACACCGCGTGGCCGGCCAGATCCAGCAATTCGGCCGCCGGGGTGCCGCGCACCAGCACGGCGCCGGGGGGCTGGCCGTCGTCGCCGGCGGGCAGGCCGCGCACCAGCGACATCTCGCGCCAGGTGGGCACAACCAGCTTTCCCGGGGACTGGCGCAGCGTCTCCAGGATCTTGGCATCGCGGCGAAGGGCGTGGGCGCGGTCCAGCGGGACCGCCCCGTAAAGGATCTCGTTCATGGGCAAAACCATGGCACGGAGAAGCGCCGCCCTCAAGTGCGGCAACATGGTCGTTGCGCTTTCAACCGGGCGCGCGGATAAAGGGCGGCGGGAGTGGGTTGATGAACGATCATCAGGCAATACTTGACGTCATACTGGAAAATATCCGCGACGCGGTGGTGCTGGCCGATGCCGAGCGCCGGCTGATCCGGGTGAACAAGGCGTTCGAAACCCTGACCGGCTTCGCCGCCGCGCACCTGCTGACAGCGGAGGGCGAGGATGCGGCCAGCGCCCATGACGCGCTGGGGCGGGCCATGTCCACCAGTGACGGCGGCCGCTGGCATGGTCTGGTCCGCTGCGCCGACGGCGCGGAACGGCTGTTCGACGTCACCGTCAGCGCGGTCAACGGATCGGCCGATTTTCCCACCTGTTATCTGGGCCTGCTGCGCCCCGCTACCGGCGAGGGCAGCCGCCATTTCGGTCATGACGAGCTGACCGGCCTGCCCAACCGCGACATTTTCCACGACCGCGTCCACCAGGCGGTGCTACAGGTCAATCGCTCCGGTGGATCGGTGGCCCTTTTGCTGATGGGGCTGGACCGCTTTTCCCTGGTCAACGATGCGCTGGGCCACGGCGCCGGCGACCGCCTGCTGATCGAGGCGGCGCGGCGCCTGCGCCATTGCATCCGCGAAACCGATACGGCGGTGCGGCTGGACGGCGACAAGTTCGCGCTGGTGATGACCATCGCCGGCACCGACGACAGCGTGATCGTGGCCGAGAAGGTGCTGCGCGCCGTGCGCGAACCGTTCACCATCGACGGGCAAGAGGTGGTGATCACCTTTTCCATCGGCATCGCCATCTATCCGCAGGACGCGGCCAGCGGTGCCGCGCTGGTCAAACAGGCTGAAAACGCCCTGCACCACGCCAAGGTATCGGGGCGCAACCAGTACCAGTTCTTTTCCAAGGACATGAACCGCAAGGCGCGCCAGCGCCTCGACCTCGAGGCCCGCCTGCGCCGCGCGCTGGCCAACGACGAATTCGCCGTCTTCTATCAGCCCAAGGTGTGCGCCGCCGATTCCCGCATCGTGGGGGCCGAGGCGCTGGTGCGCTGGATCGATCCCGAGCGGGGCATGGTGTCGCCGGGCGAATTCATTCCGGTGGCCGAGGAAACCGGGCTGATCGAACCCATCGGCGCCTGGGTGCTCGCCCAGTCGTGCCGGCAGACCCGGCAGTGGCAGGCGGCGGGGCTGGCGCCGGTCAAGGTGTCGGTCAACGTCTCGGCCCGCCAGTTCCGTTCGCCCCAACTGATCGACACGGTCACCGGCATCCTGGCGGAGAGCGGGCTGGACCCCCGGTGGCTGGAACTGGAGATCACCGAGAGCATGCTGATGAACGACGTCGAGGGCGCCGTGCGCAAGATGAGCGCGCTGCGCGAACTGGGCCTCGGGCTGTCCATCGACGATTTCGGCACCGGCTATTCCAGCCTGTCCTATCTGGGCCGATTTCCCATCACCACGCTCAAGATTGACCGCGCCTTCATCGCCGACGTGGACAGCAACCCCAAGACGGCCGAGATCGCACGCGCCATCATCGGCCTGTCGCGCGGCCTCAACCTTGAAGTGGTGGCCGAAGGCGCCGAGGTGGAGAACCACGTCACCTTCCTGCGCGACAACGGCTGCGACACCGTGCAGGGCTATTACTATTCCCGGCCGGTCCCTGCCGATCAGTTCGAACGGATGCTGCGCAACGGCCTGCCGGCCACCACCTAGGCCCGATTGAACCCTGCCCCCCGGCCGCGGCTACGGTTGGCGGCATGGACCGCCGCACCTTCCTGTCGGGCACCGCCGCCGCCCTGGCCGTCATGGCCGCGGCGCCGGCCCGTTCCCGCCGCATCGCACGCATCGTGCTGCCGCTGCCCCTGACCGGCCCCCAGGCGGTCTTGGGGCGCATGCTGCACGGGACCGCGCTGGCGGCGGTGGATGCGGCCAACCGTGCGGGCCTGGGCGGCCACGCCACGGTGGCGGTGCAGGTGGAAGACACCCGTTCCGATCCCGGCCGCTTCGAAATGCTGGTGCGCCAGTTCGCCACCGGCGACGGCCGCCCGGCGGCGGTGTTCGGCTGCTGTCCCGACGACCTGCGGCCCGGCCTGGGGGCGTGGCTGGACAGCGTGGACGGCGTGCTGTGGGATCCGCAGGGCTACGAAGGCGGCGAATGCTCGGCCGGGATCATTCATTTCGGTCCCACGCCCTACCAAAGCCTCAGCCAGGCCCTGCCGTTCCTGGCGGCCGAGGTGGGGCGGCGCTTCCTGGTGGTGGGGGGCGACGGCGCCCGTGCGGCCGGGCTGGCGCGGGTGGCCCGGTGGGCGGTCGGCCGCATGGATGCCGAGCTGGTGGGCGAGGGCGACGCGCAGAACCGGCTGGCCTGGCTGGGCCGGGCGCGGCGCGAGCGGGTGGACGTGATCGTCTGTACCCTGGAGGGCGCCGCGCTGGCCGAATACCTGCGTGCCTATGCGGCGGCGCGGCTGGACCCGCTCAACATTCCCATGCTGTGCCCGGCCATGACCGAGCTGGAGGTGGCCCAGGCCGGACCGGCGCTGGCCGCCGGCCACGTGTCGTGCCAGCCCTATTTCGCCGGCTGGCGGTCGCTGGGCAACGACCGCTTCCTGGCGGCACTGCGCCCCCGCCTGGGCGGCGTGCGTCCCACCGCCCTGGCCGAGGCGCTGTGGGGGCAGGTGCTGGTGTTCGCGGCAGCCGTGTCCCGCCTTGAGGGCCTGGACCTGCATCCGGTGCTGGTGCGCGAGGCGGCACGCGGGGGCGAGACGCTGATGCCTCAGGGCCGGGTCAGGCTGGACGAGGACAGCCTGCACCCCCGCCTGTGGCCCAAGGTGGCCGTGGCAAGCGAGGACGGCGACTTCAAGGTGATCGCCCGCGCGCGCCAGGCGGTGGCCCCGCTGCCGTTCTGGGGCTTGGGCACGACCTGCACGGCCTGACCCTGCTTATATCCGAAATGTCATATCCGACTGACATGGTCGGATTAACCCTTTGCTTTCTGTGGTCTTGTTGACCAAAATCAAGTGAGCCTGGGCGGAAGGGGAGCAGTCTTTGGGGCAAGCGGTTCCCCCGATGGTCGGGGGGACTGTCCCCAAGAGGCAGAACCATGTCGGGGTCTCTCTCCCGCCGCGCCTTCCTTACCGGCTCTCGCCGCAGTTCCACCGCTTCCGCGGATGCCGTTCCGGTCGCCGCCACCGCCATGGTGGCGGTGGTCGATGGCGGCTGTCTGGCCGCGCGCGGGGTGACCTGCGGCACCTGTGCCGACCCGTGCGAACCGCGCGCCCTGCGTCTGCGGCCGCTGTTGGGCGGGCGCGCCCTGCCTCTGATCGATGCCGCTGCCTGCACGGGCTGCGGCGATTGTCTTTCCGTCTGCCCGGTCGGCGCATTGTCGCTGGTACCGGCCGCGTCGCCATCGGAGGAACAGGCATGCGCGTGAACAGCTTTGTCAGGACCGAGCGCGAGCGCCCGCATCCCGCCGTCGAGAACGTTTGCGGCGTGCTGGTGCACGCCCGGCCGGACCTGCGGCACGACGTTGCCCGCGCGCTCGAGGACCTGCCCGGCGTCGAAGTCCACATGATTGGCGACGAGGGCAAGCTGGTCGTCACCGTCGAGGATGCCGGCGGCACCTGGGCGGGCGCCACCATTGATCAGTTCAACCGGATCTCGGGCGTGCTCTCGGTCGCCCTGGTCTACCACCATTTCGATTCCGAGCTTGAAGGGGAGATTGTTCCATGAGCCTCACCAGGCGCGACTTCATCAAGTCCCAGGCCGTCGCCGCCACTGCGGCGGCGGCCGGCATGGCTGTGCCGGCGGTGGCGCAGACCGTCAAGCCCAACAACATCCGCTGGGACAAGGGCGTGTGCCGTTTCTGCGGCACCGGCTGCGGTGTTCTGGTGGGCGTGCAGGACGGCCGCGTGGTGGCGACCCAGGGTGACCCGGATGCGCCGGTCAACCGCGGCCTGAACTGCATCAAGGGCTATTTCCTGTCCAAGATCATGTACGGCCAGGACCGCCTGACCAAGCCGCTGCTGCGCATGAAGAACGGCAAGTTCGACAAGAACGGCGAATTCACGCCGATCTCGTGGGACCAGGCCTTCGACATCATGGCCGAGAAGTGGAAGGAGCAGCTCAAGAAGCCCGACGGCGTCACCCGCATCGGCATGTTCGGCTCGGGCCAGTGGACCATCTGGGAGGGCTATGCCGCCTCCAAGCTGTACAAGGCCGGCTTCCGCTCCAACAACCTGGACCCCAACGCCCGCCACTGCATGGCCTCGGCGGTGACCGGCTTCATGCGCACGTTCGGCATGGACGAGCCGATGGGCTGCTATGACGACATCGAGCAGGCCGACGCCTTCGCGCTGTGGGGCAGCAACATGGCGGAGATGCACCCGATCCTATGGTCGCGCATCACCGACCGGCGCCTGACCCACGAAGGCGCCAAGGTGGCCGTGCTGTCCACCTACGAGCACAAGTCGTTCGACCTGGCCGACGTCCCCATGGTGTTCGTGCCGAACACCGACCTGGCCATCCTGAACTTCATCTGCAACTACATCATCCAGAACAACGCCTACGACAAGGAGTTCATCAGCAAGGCGGTGAACTTCAAGAAGGGCGTCACCGACATCGGCTTTGGCCTGCGTCCGAACCACCCGCTGGAAAAGGATGCCGGCAACAACGGCTATGGCGAGGGCAAGGGCGACCCCAACAAGGTCGAGAACTACACCTTCGACGAGTTCAAGGCCTATGTCGCCGAGTACACCGTGGAAAAGGTGGCCAAGCTGTCGGGCGTGCCCGAGGACAAGCTGATCGCGCTGGCCAAGCTGTACGCCGACCCCAAGGTCAACATCGTCTCGTTCTGGACCATGGGCTTCAACCAGCACACGCGCGGCACGTGGGTCAATAACATGATCTACAACGTGCACCTGCTGGTCGGCAAAATCTCCAAGCCCGGCTGTGGCCCGTTCTCGCTGACCGGCCAGCCCTCGGCCTGCG
Source organism: Pseudomonadota bacterium (assembly GCA_023426365.1). Classification (GTDB taxonomy): domain Bacteria; phylum Pseudomonadota; class Alphaproteobacteria; order Rhodospirillales; family Magnetospirillaceae; genus Magnetospirillum. Next base: position 72,322 of record JAFAAW010000001.1, on the reverse strand, counting down.
GCACCGCGCGCGAGGTGGGCACCTTCGCCCATCGCCTGCCGGCCGACATGGTGGTGGTCAACGAAAAGCACCGCCAGATCACCGAAGGCATCTGGAAGGTGCCGGCGGGCACCATCAATCCCAAGATCGGCTATCACGCCGTGCTGCAGCACCGCATGCTGAAGGACGGCAAGCTGAACGCCTATTGGGTGATGTGCACCAACAACATGCAGACCGCCCCCAACATGAACGAGGAAAGCTATCCGGGCTATCGCAACCCGGAAGCCTTCGTGGTGGTCTCCGATCCCTATCCCACCGTGACCGCGCTGTCGGCCGACCTGATCCTGCCCACCGCCATGTGGATGGAAAAGGAAGGCGCCTACGGCAACGCCGAGCGCCGCACCCAGTTCTGGCGCCAGCAGGTCAAGGCCCCGGGCGAGGCGCGCTCGGACCTGTGGCAGCTCATGGAATTCTCCAAGCGCTTCAAGATCGAGGAGGTCTGGCCGGCCGAGCTGCTGGACAAGGCGCCGCAGTACAAGGGCAAGACCGTCTTCGAGGTGCTGTTCAAGAACGGCCAGGTGGACAAGTTCCCGGTTTCCGAGGTCGCCCAGGGCTTCGAGAACGACGAGAGCAAGGCCTTCGGCTTCTACGTCCAGAAGGGCCTGTTCGAGGAATACGCCGCCTTCGGCCGCGGCCATGGCCACGATCTGGCCGATTTCGACATGTACCACAAGGCCCGCGGCCTGCGCTGGCCGGTGGTGGACGGCAAGGAAACCCTGTGGCGCTACCGCGAGGGCTTCGACCCCTACGTCAAGGCGGGCGAGGGCGTGAAGTTCTACGGCAAGCCCGACGGCAAGGCGTGGATCATCGCCCTGCCGTACCAGGACCCGCCGGAGAAGCCGGACGCCGAATACGACCTGTGGCTGTGCACCGGCCGCGTGCTGGAACACTGGCACTCGGGGTCCATGACCCGTCGCGTGCCGGAACTGCACAAGGCCGTGCCCAGCGCCGTCTGCTACATGCATCCCAACGATGCCAAGAAGCGCGGCCTGCGTAACGGCGACATCATCAAGGTCAAGAGCCGGCGCGGTGAGATCCAGACCCGCGTGGACACCCGTGGCCGCAACCGGCCGCCGGAGGGTCTGGTGTTCGTGCCGTTCTTCGACGAGTCGATCCTGGTCAACAAGCTCACCCTGGACGCCACCTGTCCGATCTCGAAAGAGACCGACTTCAAGAAGTGCGCGGTCAAGGTGGAAAAGGCGTAACGGACCGGGCCGCCGCCCACCCGGCGGCGGCCCATTCCCGGGGGCTCTCATGGCCGAAAAGAAAGCAAACATGGACCGGCGCACCCTGCTGACAGGGGGCCTGCGCGCCGCCTGCGGGGCTGGGGTGCTGGCCCTGTTGCTGAGCCTGCCCGCGCATCGCCGCGCGCGGGCGGTGGCCTTGCGTCCGCCCGGCGCCATCGACGAGGATGATTTTCTTTCTGCCTGCGTGCGCTGCGGCCTGTGCGTGCGCGATTGTCCCTACGACACCCTCAGGCTGGCCGAGCCGGGCGACGGCCCGGCCCTGGGCACGCCGTTCTTCCGCGGCCGCGACGTGCCCTGCGAGATGTGCGAGCACATCCCCTGCGTGGTCGCCTGTCCGACCGGCGCGCTGGACAAGTCGCTGACCGACATCAAGCTGGCCAAGATGGGCGTGGCCGTGCTGGTGGGCCATGAAACCTGCCTGAACTATCTGGGCCTGCGCTGCGACGTCTGCTATCGCGTCTGTCCGCTGTCGGACCAGGCCATCACCCTGGAAACCCAGCACAACGAACGCACCGGCAAGCATGCCATCCTGCTGCCGGTCGTCCACACCGACAAATGCACCGGCTGCGGCAAGTGCGAGAAGGCCTGCGTGCTGGAGGAGGCCGCCATCAAGGTGCTGCCCCATGCCCAGGCCGTGGGCGAACTGGGCCAGCATTACCGGCTGGGATGGAAGGAAAAGGAAAAGGCCGGCCGCGCGCTGATCGACGACAACCTGCAACTGCCGATCCGCGGCATGGAGGACGGTCTGCCCGCTCCCCAGCGCACGCCGGGCGGCGGTTTCAAGGAGTTCAAGCCATGACCCCCGGCGCCGCCAAGGCCGCCCGGCAGGGCTGGCTGTCCGCGAACAAATGGCTGGTGGCGCGCCGCGTCGCCCAAGCCTGCTTCCTGGCGCTGTTCCTGACCGGGCCGCTGGCCGGGGTGTGGATCGCCAAGGGCACGCTGGCCTCCAGCCTGACCTTGGACGTGCTGCCGCTGACCGATCCCATGATCGCCCTGCAAAGCCTGCTGGCCGGCCACATGCTGGAAACCTCGGCCCTGGTCGGCGCCGCCATCGTGCTGGTGGCCTATTGGCTGGTGGGCGGGCGCACCTTCTGTTCGTGGGCGTGCCCGATCAACCCGGTGGCCGATTTCGCCGCCTGGGTGCGCGCGCGGCTGGGCATCAGGGAAACCATGGCGCTGGACCGCCGGCTGCGGCTGTGGCTGCTGGCGGGCGTGATGGTCGGCTCGGCCGTCACCGGCACCATCGTGTGGGAATTCGTCAATCCGGTCACCATGCTGCATCGCGGCCTGGTCACCGGCGCCATCGTGGGCGGTGGCGCGGCCGTGGTCGCGGCGGCGGCGGTGCTGCTGTTCGACCTGGGCCTCGCCGCGCACGGCTGGTGCGGGCATGTCTGCCCGGTGGGCGCCTTCTATGGCCAGCTTGGCCGGGGCGCTCTGGTGCGGGTGCGCGCCGACCGCCGCGCGGCCTGCGACAATTGCATGGAATGTTTTGCCGTCTGCCCCGAACGCCAGGTCATCGCACCTGCGTTGCGCGGCGCGGACAAGGGCGTGGGGCCGGTCATCGTATCGGGCGACTGCACCAATTGCGGCCGCTGCATCGATGTGTGCTCCAAGCAAGTCTTCCGGTTCGGCACCCGTTTCAACAACCGGGTCCCGGCCGCCACCGATGACGTTCTGCAAGGGGAGTGAGTGCTGTGAAGACCAAGATCATGGCTATCGCCGTCGCCCTGGGCCTGGCCCTCGGTCTCGGCATGGGGAGTGCGGTCCACGCCGCCGAGGATTTCAAGGACCTGCGCGGCGCGCCGGTCAACACCCCGGATAAGGCGCCCGAGGTCTACAAGGTTCAGGACGGCGTCAAGCTGGAGCGTGCCTATCGTCAGCAGCCCCCGCTGGTGCCGCACACCGTGGAGAAATACGAGATCGACCTGAAGGTCAATCAGTGCCTGCGCTGCCATGAATGGCCGTATTCCGACCAGGAAAAGGCGCCCAAGATTTCGGACCTGCACTACATCGACCGCAACGGCGTGCGCCAGGACACGGTGAACGGCAACCGCTACGTCTGCACCCAGTGCCACGTGCCGCAGGTTGATGCCAAGCCGCTGGTGGAAAACAAGTTCCGGCCGGCCGCCATCAACCGCTGACGCCGCTGAAAGGACCTGGGTCATGAACATCGACAACGAAGCGGCGGGCGCGCCCCGGCAGGGTTTCCTGCGCAGGGTGTGGGCCGCCCTGAGCAAGCCGTCGGGCCGGTGGTCGCTGGGGGCGCTGCTGGTGGTGGGCTTCGGCGCCGGCGTCATCTTCTGGGGCGGCTTCAACACCGCCATGGAGCTGACCAACACCGAGGCGTTCTGCATCAGCTGCCACGAGATGGAGCAGAACGTCTATCGCGAGTATCGCGGCACCATCCACGATCAGAACCGTTCTGGCGTGCGCGCCACCTGCCCGGACTGCCACGTGCCGCGTCCGTGGTTCTACAAGATCAAGCGCAAGATCCAAGCGTCCAACGAGGTGCTGCACAAGGTTCTGGGCACCATCGACACGCGTGAGAAGTTCGAGGCCAAGCGTCTGCAACTGGCCAAGAACGAATGGACGCGCATGAAGGAAACCGACTCCCGCGAGTGCCGCAACTGCCACAGCTTCTCCGCCTTCGACCTGTCGCGGCAGCAGAAGCGGGCGCAGATCCGGCATGACGAGGCGATCGATGAAGGCAAGACCTGTATCGACTGCCACAAGGGCGTCGCCCACAAGCTGCCCCAGGGTGCGTTCGATGCCGAACGCGAATTGAACGAAACCTGGAACGCGGTCCACAAGAAGCAATAGGTCCCCCTCGGAACGCACACCTGACCCCGCCGGAAACGGCGGGGTCATTTTCTTTGTGCGGCGACCGGCCTGGGTCACAGGCGACCCTGCGCCAGCCGCTCACGCCTTTGGGGCGTGGCCAAGGCCATGGCAGGTCAGAAAAGGCGGCTTGGCCTCGGGCGCGTCAGACGCCCCATTCCCAGCGCCAGTCGCCATAGGGAAGGATGTCCGGTTCGTCGCCGTTGGCGCCCACCCAGGAATCCACCGCATAACGGTCCTGGCTTTCGGTCTCGACGATCTGCACCGCCACGTGTTGCAGCACCACCGTATAGCGGTGGATGAAGCCGCCCGGCTGGTGGTGGCGGACCAGTCCGGCCAGGAACAGGCGATCCAGATAGGTTTGCGTGTTGATGGATTCGGCGATGCAATCCATCTGTCCCGCCTCGGTTTCGCTCTCGCGTTCGTTGGCGGGGTGGTCGCGCCAGGTGCCGTTGCGCGCACCCATGGCGGTTTCCAGAAGGGCGATGGCCTTGCCGATGCGGTGGCGTTCGTCGGCGGCGTTGCCGGCTTCGGTGAACAGGTGGCGCAGGCGCCCGGCCTCGTTCGTGTTCAGGCTTTGCCAGCCGGCGCGCTCGCAGCCCCGTTCCTCGCACAGCAGCATGGGCGCCAGCAGCGGGTCGGCGCCCTCGGCCGCGCGGGCGCTGGCGTCCAGCATGGTCTCGGCCCGGATCAGCCATGCCTCGCGCTCGGGCGGCAACAGGTCCGAGACGTCGGCCGCCATGGCCGGCATGGCCAGACAGGCAAGGGCGGCGGCCAGTGCGGGCAGGATGGGGCGCGGTGTCATCGTGCCGCAATCATGACCGGGCTTGCCGGCCGGATCAATGGCCGGGCGAGGCGGGGCGGGGCGGAATGCCGTGTCGTTCCAGCAGGCGGTACAGGGTGACGCGCGACACCCCCAAATGTTCCGCCGTGCGGGTGATGTTGTGGCGGTGCGCCGCCAGGGCGCGACGGATGACAGCTTCCTCGGCCTCGCGCCGCACGGTGTCGAGCGAGCCGCCGCCCGGATCGCCCTCCTCGGCGGGCGCCAGCGCCAGGTCGTCGGGGGTGATGTGCGGGCCGTCGGCCATGACCACCGCGCGGCGGATGGTGGCGATCAGTTCGCGGATGTTGCCCGGCCACGGATGGCGGCGCAGCGCCAGCGCCGCCTCGGGCGTCAGGCCCTCCACCTGCTTGCCGTTCTCGCGGCGGAATTTCGCGATGAAGAAGGCCACCAGGGCGTCCAGATCTTCGGCGCGGTCGCGCAAGGGCGGCATTTCCAGCGTAAGCACGTTCAGGCGGAAATACAGGTCCTCGCGGAAGCGCCCCTCGGCCACCGCCTTGCGCAAGGGCACGTTGGTGGCGGCGATCACCCGGACATCCACCTTGATGGGCTGAACCCCGCCTACGCGGTCGATGGTGCTTTCCTGCAGGAAGCGCAGCAGATGCGCCTGCAGATCCAGCGGCAGGTCGCCGATCTCGTCCAGGAACACGGTGCCCTTGTCGGCGGCCTGCAGCCGGCCGATGCGGCGCTGGTCGGCGCCGGTAAAGGCCCCTTTTTCATGGCCGAACAGCTCGCTGGCGATCAGCGTCTTGGGCAGGGCGGCGCAGTTGATGGGCACGAACGGGCCGTTGGCGCGCAGCGAACGCTGGTGGATCGACACGGCCGCCAGTTCCTTGCCGGTTCCCGATTCGCCGGTGATCAGCACCGGGGCGTCGGTCACCGCGATCTTGCCGATGGCGGTTTGCAGGCGCCTGAGCGCCGGGCTGTCGCCGATCATGGCGGGTTGTCCGCCATCGCGGCCGTCCTTGCCGTGGCGGGCCTGCAATGCCGGACGCAGACGTTCCAGCAATGACGGGTCCCGCTTGGCCTGTTCCAGGATCAGCGCGGCCAGGGCGTCGTTGCCCAGGCTGGCGATCATGTCCTTGGTCACCGAATCGCCCATGGTGTCGAAATGCACGGTGCTCGCTCTCCGCGTCCGCAGTTCGAACGGGGCCGAGTGTTGCAGAACCGGCCGGCGGCTTTCACACCATCTTCCGGGGCACGCCCGCGCGCATCCGCGCATACCGCCCGGACAAGCCCTGCCCATCCGAGACCGCATAGGCCATAGCAATCCCACGTCAGGCCGACTTCTGTCCTATAGGACGGAAGAGGACATGGGGCGGCAGTGCGCGCTCGCTATGTTGCTGGGGCGTTGACGCCAGACAGTCGAGGTGAGCCGCCATGAAGCGTTCAGCATTGTTCGGAGCTACCGCGGTAATGGCGCTGGTGGCTGGCCTTGGTCCGATGCCCGCCGCCTTTGCGCAGGAAGCCGAAGCGATCGCCGATGCCGAGGCCGAACCGCTGATCGTTGAACTGCCCGCCGACGAGGACAGCGCGGTGGCGGCGCCGACCCACATGGCCGCGGCCAAGGCCGCGCCCAATGCCGAAGCCGCCATGGCCGCCGCCGACGCCGTCCCCGAGGCCGCCGCTGTCGCGGCCGAACCCGCCGTGGTGCAAGCCGTGCAGCGGGGCGAGGCGGACATGGTCGTGCCCACGCCGGTGGCTGCCGCGCAGGCACCCGAACCGGTGGCGCCGATGGCGGTCGAGGCGCCGCCTCCGGCCCCGGTTGTGGCTCCTGCCCCGGTGGCCGCCACAGCCCCCGAGCCGCCGCCGCCCGCCGCGGCCGAGGAAAGTCAGCGTCAGGAACGCGCCGATGCCGCCCAGGTGCCGCCGCCCCAGCCGGAACTGCCCGGCGTGCTGACCCGCAAGGGAGCGCTGGTGATCGAACCGGGCATCGAATACAGCCATACCGACGTCAACCAGTTCTCTTTCGGCGGCGTCGCCATCCTCGATACCGTGCTGGTCGGCGCGATCGAGGCCAAACAGGCCAATCGCGACGCGGTCACCGGCACGCTGGGCCTGCGGTTGGGCATCACCAACCGTTTGGAAGGCGAATTGCGCATCCCCTACATGTATCGCGACGACAGCAGCACCAACACCTTCGTCAACAGCGGCAACACCAGCCAGAGCATCAGCCTGACCGATAACGGCCTGGGCGACATCGAGGGCGCGGTGCACTACCAGTTCAATGACGGCATCGGCAAATGGCCGGTTTTCGTCGGCAATTTCCGTGTCAAGAGCAACACCGGCACCAGCCCCTACGACGTGGACCGCAACAACCTGGGCATCGAGGAGGAACTGGCCACCGGTTCGGGCTTTTGGGGCTTCGAGCCGTCGCTGACGGTGATCGCGCCCAGCGACCCGGCGGTGTTCTACGGCAATATCGGCTATCTGTGGAACAAGAGCGCCGACATCAACAAGCAGATCGGCAGCCGCTACGTGCGCGACGTGGACCCCGGCGACGCCATCCGCCTCGGGGTGGGCATGGGGCTGGCCCTGAATGAGAAGGTCTCGTTCTCCATCGGCTATCAGCACGACTGGATCATGAAGACCGAAACCAATTTCAGCGACGGCTCGGTGGATTCGCCGTCGCTGTCGGTGGGGTCCATGACCTTCGGCGTGAACTGGCAGATGAGCGACTCGGCCGCCCTCAACGTGTCGGTGGCCGTGGGCGTGACCGAGGATGCTCCGGACGTGCGGCTGATGGCCCGGGTGCCGATCACCCTCGACCTGTTCTGATCCGTGCTGGCTGTTCTGTTGCGAGCGGGAAGGGGGCTGCCCTCAGGCGGCCTGTTCCCGGTGCCGGTCGCCGCCTGCCGTGGCCGATGTGGGGGCCACTTCCATGTGAACGTGGAAGCAGCTTTGGCACCACAGCACGGGGGCCAGCTTGCGGTCGCGACTGACCCGATGGCGGCTGCGGCGGCCACAGGCCGGACAATGGTGAAATTCATCCTGTTCGGGCATAGCCCCTGTCCTTTATCCGTTGGACAGGCAGATAGGCCCGATGGCTGGGCCGCTCAAGGGAAGGATTCGTGACAATCCTTCCCCTGCGGCGTCGCGCCCTTACTTGTTCTTCTTCGGCTTGGGGGGCGTGTTGCTGGGGGGGTAAAGAATAAACGCGCTGAACGAGGTGCCGCCCGAGGCAAGGTCCAGCAATTCGTCCGGCAGTTCCGATTCGTCGATGGCGGCCGGCAGGACGATGGTGATCTCGCCCGGCTTTTCCTCGACCACGTTGATCTTCAGGCTGGGCACCGGATCCACACCCAGCATTTCCTTCAGCGCCGCGTGCGGGTTGTCCTTCAGCAGCGCGCGAAAGGAAGCATCCTCCTGGGCACGCGCGATCAGCGCTTTCTCGGCCTGGCGGCGGATTTCGGTCAGGGTGTCATTGGTCGTCATTTGTGTTTGATCTCCGGTAATCGAGTTTTTATTTTCTCGGGCCAACGACCGATCAATGCCCTTGTCCCAGCCGGCATGGTATTTTCTTTGCGCGAGCCGATAAAGACCACGCTTTGAGTATCAATGTTCGTTGAGAATGTGGTGCTTCCCGCTTTCGCCCCCGGGGTCCTGTTTGTAAATAGGGGGCATGACGGCAAGACGGGGGCTTCGGGTGATGGCGACGCAAGGGGTGAGGGTGGCGGAAGCGACGCCGGAACATGCGGCGGCGCTGGCCGGCATGACCTGGAGCGCCTATCGCCCGTTCCTTTCGCTGCCCGAGGAAACGCGGACGGCCGCGCGCGCGGTCATCTTGGCCGCTTGGATCGGCGAAATCCCCATCGGCCTAGCGATCAGCAGGGGGCGGGGCGCAGGCGCGGACGAACAGGAGCTGTTGTCGCTGTTCGTGGTGCCGCAATGGCGCCGGCGCGGCGTCGCCCGGGCGCTGTTGGCGGGGTTGCGCACGGCGCTGGCCGGGTCGGGGGCGGTCCGGCAGGGCGTGCAATATTCCAGCCGATTGCCCTGTGTCGGACCTTGGCAAAGCCTTCTACAGGCCGATGGCTGGGCGGCGCCCGAGGTGGTCAGCCTGCGCATCTGTGGCCCGGTGCGCGAGACGTTCTCGGTCTTTCGCCACCGCGCTGCCCTGATCGAGCGGCTGGGGCGCGAAGGGTTCGCGATCCGCACTTGGCGCGAGGATGGCGCGCGTGCCGTCGCCGTGGCCGCGCAACTGCGCGAAAGCGGCGAGGCGCCGGACTGGTCGGCGCCGGATTCCTGGCTCGACGCGCTCGACCCCGACGCCTCCATGGTTCTGGTGGATGAGACGGGGGATGTGCGCGGCTGGGTGGTGTGCCAGCACCAACCTGCCCTGAACCGTTGGTTCTTTCCCATCGGCTGGGTGCGCGAGCCGCAGGCCGGGCGTGGCTGGCTGTTGGGCGCCTATGCGGAAGGGGCGCGCCGGCTGGCCGAGGCCCATGGCGACGACACCGAGGTGGTGGTGGAAAGCTATAGCGGCCTGCCGCAGATGTGGCGGGTGCTGGAGCGCCACTTCGTCCCCTATGCGCGCTGGAGCGACAACCTGATGCATTCGTACCGCGCGCTGGGCTGAGCGGCGGCCTATTCCGCCACCGCCCCCACGCCCTTGGCCCCGCGTTCGCCGCGCACCAGGGCGCCCAACCGCTCGAACCACAGATACAGCACCGGGGTGATGTAGAGCGTCAGCAACTGGCTGACCACCAGGCCGCCCACCACGGCCAGACCCAGCGGCTGGCGCAGTTCGGCGGCGGCGCCGTGGCCCACCGCGATGGGCAGCGTGCCCATGATGGCCGCCATTGTGGTCATCATGATGGGACGGAAGCGCAGCAGACAGGCCTGGCGGATCGCTTCGTGCGGGGGCATGCCGTGGTTGCGTTGGGCATCCAGCGCAAAGTCGATCATCATGATCGCGTTCTTTTTCACGATGCCGATCAGCATCAGGATGCCGATCATGGCGATGACCGACAATTCCTGGCCGAACAGCATCAGTGTCAGAAGCGCGCCCACCGCCGCCGACGGCAGGCCCGACAGGATGGTCACCGGGTGGATCAGGCTTTCGTACAGCACGCCCAGCACCACATAGATCACCAGCACCGCGCCCAGCAGCAGGATGCCCTGGTTGCGCATGGAATCCTGGAACACCTTGGCGGTGCCGGCGAAGGTGGGGGTGATGCCCGGCGGCATGCCGGTCACGCTTTGCAACTGGCGGATGCGCTCCACCGCCTCGCCCAGCGAATGGCCGGGGGCGACGTTGAAGGAAATGGTCACCGCCGGCAGTTGCGACTGGTGATTGATGGTCAGCGGCCCCACCTTGCGCTCGATGGATGCTACGGTGTCGAGCGAGACCAGTTGGCCGCTGGTGCTGCGCACCTTGAGCTTGGACAGCGCATTGGTGTCGGCCTGATAGCGCGGGTCCATCTCGACGATCACCTGGTAATCGTCGGCCGGCATGAAGATGGTGGAAATCTGCCGCGCCCCATAGGACGAGTACAGGGTCGAGCGGATGTCCTCGAGCCGCACCCCCAGCGCCGCCGCCTTGTCGCGGTCCACGTTCACCATGGCCTGCGGGCTTTTGATCTGGAGGTCGGAATTGACGTCCTGGAACAGCGGCTCGCCCGCCATGGTCCTTTGCATGCGCTCGGCAAAGGCGTACAGCTCGCCCTGGTCGATGCCTTCCAGGGTGTACTGGTAAAGCGCCTTGGACGAACGCCCGCCCACCTGAAGGTTCTGCACCGGCTGCAAATAGACATTCAGGCCGGGGCGGTTGCCCAGTTTGCTGCGCAGTTGCTGGATCACCTCGGTGACCGGTGGGCGCTGGTCGCGGGGCACCAGATTGATGAACATGCGCCCGGCATTGGTGGCGTTGGACAGGCCGGAGACACCCACCGCCGAGGTGAGGGTGGCGACATACGGGTCGGCCTGGACGATGGCCGCCACCTCCTTTTGCAGCTCGGCCATGGCGGAAAAGCTGATGTCCTGGGCGGCCTCGGTCTGCAAGGTGATCTGGCCGGTGTCCTCGGTGGGGAAGAACCCCTTCGGCACGGCGGTGAACAGCCAGGCGGTGGCGGCGATGGTGCCGGCGATGACCACGCCCATCACGGCGCCGTGGGCCAGCACCCAGTCCAGCGTGACGCGATAGCCCGCCAGCAGCCGGTCGAAGCCGCGCTCCAGCCAGCGTTCCACCGTGCCGGCCTTGCTGCCGTGTTCGGGACGCAGCCAGCGGGCGCACATGGCGGGGGTCAGCGTCAGCGACACCAGCGCCGAAATGGCGATGGCCAGCGTCACCACGACGGCGAATTCATGGAACAGGCGGCCGATCACGCCGCCCATCAGCAGGATGGGGATGAACACCGCGATCAGCGACACGGTGATCGAGATGATGGTGAAGCCGATCTCGCGCGCGCCTTTCAGCGCCGCCTCGAACGGTGGCATGCCCTCGTCCACGTGGCGCTGGATGTTTTCCAGCATGACGATGGCGTCGTCCACCACCAGCCCCACCGACAGCGTCAGCGCCAGCAGCGATATGTTGTCGAGCGAGAACCCGAAGACCGCCATCGCCCCTAAGGTCGCCACCAGCGACACCGGCATGGCGATGGCTGGAATGATGGTGGCGCTGAGCCGGCGCAGGAACATGAAGATCACCATGACCACCAGCCCGACGGTCAGGGCAAAGGTGAACTGCACGTCCTCGATGGCGGCGCGGATCGAGACCGAGCGGTCGTTCATCACGTCGATCTTGGCGGTGGGCGGCAGGCTCGCGCGCACGCTGGGCAGCATGGCGCGCACGGCGTCCACCACCTCGACCGTATTGGCGTCGGGCTGGCGCTGCACCGCCACCACGATGGCGCGGGTGCCGTTGAACCAACTGGCGGTGCGGTCGTTCTCGACGCTATCGATGGCGGTGCCCACATCCCGCAGGCGCACCGGGGCGCCGTCCTTCCACGCCACCACCAGATCCGAGAACGCGCTGGCGTTGGGCAATTGGGGATTGGCCTGCAAGGTGATCTGCTGCTTGGGGCCGTTCAGCACACCCAGCGGCGAGTTGGTGTTGGCCATGGTGATGGCCTGCTGCACCTCGGCCACCGCCAGCCCGCGCGAGGCCAGCGCGTCGGGGTCAAGGCGGATGCGCACCGCGTATTTCTGGCTGCCGTAGACCAGCACCTGGGCCACGCCCGACAGGCGTGAAATCTTGGGCGTAAGGATGGTCTGGGCGTATTGGTCCAGGGTGGAGAGCGGCAGGGTGGGCGACGACAGCGCCATCAGCACCACCGGGCTGTCGGCCGGGTTGACCTTGCGGAACGACGGCGGCGTCGTCATTTCTTCGGGCAGCCGGCGCTGGGCGCGGGCGATGGCGGCCTGCACGTCCTGGGCGGCCGCGTCGATGTCGCGGTCCAGCACGAAGGACAGCGTGATGGAGGTCGTGCCCTGGCCCGACGAGGAGGTGATGGTTTCCACGCCAGCGATGGTGGAGAATTCGCGCTCCAGGGGGGCAGCCACCGACGACGCCATGGTTTCCGGGCTGGCGCCGGGCAGCGATGCGGACACGCTGATGGTGGGGAAGTCCACGCTGGGCAGCGCAGCCACCGGCAATTCGCGCCAGCCGGCCAGACCGGCAAGCACCAGCGCCAGTGTCAGCAGCAGCGTCGCTACCGGGCGGCGGATGAAGACTTCCGACAGGTTCATGACTTGGCCGGGGATTGGGGCTGCGGGGCGGCGCCCTTTTCCATCACCTTGATGCCGGGCGCCAACCTCATCTGGCCTTCGATCACGACCTTGTCATCGGCGCCCAGCCCGCTTTTGATCACGGCGACGCCGTTGATGATGCGATCGACGACGACGTTGCGGATGTCGGCGGACTGATCGGGGCCGACCACGAAGACGTACTGGCCGTTTTGGCCGGTCTGCACCGCCTCGACCGGCACGGTCAGGGCCTTGGCCTCGGTGCCCAGCATCAGCGCCACGTTGACGTACTGGCCGGGCCACAGCCGGGTGTCCTGGTTGTCAAAGGTGGCCTTCAGCGCAATGGTGCCGGTGGCCGTGTCGATGGCCGAGTCCACGAAGGTCAGCCGCCCCAGCGCATTCAGGTCGGGATCGGCGGCCGACGTCACCCCCACCTCCAGCGGGCCGGCGGCCATGGCGGCGCGGATGCGCGGCAGGTGCTGTTCGGCCACGGCAAAGGCCACCGTGATGGGGCGCAACTGGGTGATGGTGACCAGGGGCAGGCTGTCGCCCGGCTTGGCCAGGGCGCCCAACTTGCCGTTGATGGTGCCGGTGCGGCCGGCGACGGGCGCGCGGATGGCGGCAAAGTCCAGCGCCAGCTTGGCGTTCTCGATATTGGCCAGATCGGCCTTGATGGCGGCCTCGTACACGCCCACGTCCGAGGTGAGCTGTTCCACCTTCTGCCGGGTGGCCGATCCCGATTGCAGCAGGATGGTATAGCGCTCCAGGTCGCGCTTGGCGCGGTCCAGTTGCGCGCGGTCGCGTGCCAGGCTGGCCTCGGCCTGCTTCCGCGCCGCCTCGGCGGCGCGGAAGTCCAGGGTAAACAGCGGATCGCCTTCCTGCACCTCCTGGCCTTCGACGATGTGGACCTTGATGATCTCGCCCTCGACGCGGGGGCGCACGGCCACCACCGAGGGCGATTGCACATTGCCCACCGCGGTGACCAGCACCGGCATGGGACGGACTTCGACCGCGCGGGTGACCACCGGCTGTGGCCGTGCCTCGGCCTGGGGGGCGGGGGCGGGGGTGCCCCGTTGGCTAGTGAGATACCAGCCGCCGCCCAGGGCGGCGATCACGGCGGCGACGATGGCAATGCGGGCGTTATGCATGGGGTCACACTTCGCTCCGCGCGGTGTTCGGAGTCAATGGCGGAAAGGTAACGAAGCGTAACGGCGGCGGGAACAATTTCCGCCGCCGTCGTCGCACAGAACCCCGGCCTATTCCCTGGGCCGCTTGTCCACCACGCGCTTGGCCTTGCCCAGCGAACGTTCGATGGTGCCCGGGGCAACCACGTTCACGGCGGTGGAAATGCCGATATAGGACTTGATGTGATGCTTGAGATCCTTGGCCACCGCACCGGCCGGGGCCTGTTCCCAGGCGTCGGCGCGCATCTCCACGTTGACCGCCAGGCTGTCCAGATGGCCCTCGCGGCTGATCTCCAACTGGTAGTGGGGTGCCAGCCGGGTGTCCTTGAGGATCAGTTCCTCGATCTGCGTCGGGAACACGTTGACACCGCGGATGATCAGCATGTCGTCCGAGCGGCCGGTGATCTTGCCCATGCGGCGAAAGCTGCGCGCGGTGCCCGGCATCAGCCGGGTCAGGTCTCGGGTGCGGTAGCGGATGACCGGCATGGCTTCCTTGGTCAGGCTGGTGAACACCAGCTCGCCCAGTTCGCCGTCGGGCACCACCTCGCCGGTTTCGGGGTTGATGATCTCGGGGTAGAAATGGTCTTCCCAGATGTGCAGCCCATCCTTGGACTCGATGCATTCGTTGGCGACGCCGGGGCCGATCACCTCGGACAGGCCGTAGATGTCCACCGCGTCGATGCCCATGCGCGTCTCGATCTCGCTGCGCATGGCTTGGGTCCACGGCTCGGCGCCGAAGATGCCGATCTTGAGCGAACACGCCTTGGCGTCCAGGCCCAGCCGCTCCATCTCGTCGGCGATGACCAGCATGTAGCTGGGGGTGACCATGATGATCTCGGGCTTGAAGTCCTGGATCAGCTGGATCTGCTTTTCGGTCTGGCCGCCGGACATGGGGATCACCGTGCAGCCCAGGCGTTCGGCGCCGTAATGGGCGCCCAGGCCCCCGGTGAACAGGCCGTAGCCATAGGCCACGTGGCACTTGTCGCCGCGCCGGCCGCCGGCGGCGCGGATCGAGCGCGCCATCACCGTGGCCCACATGTCGATGTCGTTCTGGGTGTAGCCGACCACCGTGGGCTTGCCGGTGGTGCCCGAGCTGGCGTGCACCCGCACCACCTGGTCCATGGGCACGGCGAACATGCCGAATGGATAGGTCTGGCGCAGATCGTCCTTGGTGGTGAAGGGGAACTTGGAGAGGTCGGCCAGGGTCTTCAGGTCGTCGGGGTGGACGCCCTTGACCTCGCATTTCCTGCGGAAGTGTTCCACGTTGTCATAGGCATGGCGCACCGACCATTGCAGCCGTTCCAGTTGAAGCGCAGCGATCTCGTCGCGGCTGGCGAACTCGATCGGGTCCAGGATGTCGTGCGGCGGCGGCACGCGGCGGGTGTTGATGACGGTCACGTGGCGATCCTCCCTCTTTAGCCCGTGTCTACTTCGCCCGCGCGTGACTTCGCAATAGTCTAAAGCTCTCTAATATTTGGAATTATTCCATAACTGTTCCCGGCTCACCTGTTCCATGGCTGCGAATCCTGCCCGAATGTGACGCCATCCCGCGCCCTATGACCAATTTCCTGTAACCGCGGACAGGGGAGGTCGGGGGCGTGCCCGGCGGATGGCCCGTCTTGTCGCCACACTCGTGCCAATCCGGCCATGCGGGCAGGGACGGTGCGGGAAACGGGCCTGTGGCATACCTTCCTATCGCGCTATCCGGCTTCGGGCGCGCGGATCGGTCGTTGCCATCGCTGCGCGAAACTGGCATGCAACAGGGGGGATCTGGGCGTCAAAGCGCTTGCAAGGTATGCAGCCGGGGGGTACCGTCTGCACCCGGAGCAAGGGGGAAAAGGATACGATCGACGTGGAGTTCATCAAGAACTTCTTGAAAAGAATTCTGGGCATCGTCTTTTCGGGGATGACGATGGCCGAGATTTTCGATCTCTTGATGCCGACACGCCAGTCGGCCTTCGTTCAGCGTCGTCGTTCGTTGCTGATCCTGTCGCGCGTGCGGCTGGTGGCGGCAACCTTCGCCGTGCTGACACCGCTGTGGATTCCGGTCGATCTCTATATTTTCGAGGCGGCGCTGGGCATGTATCTGGCGGCGCTGCGCGTGCTGGCCTCCATCGCCTTCGTCCTGCTGTGCCTGTCCTATCGCGGTGCCGACAGTGTTACCGTCGCCCGTTGGGGATTGGTGTGGCTTTTGGCGATTCCCACTGTCTTCTTCCTGATCAGCCATCCGCTGCTGGCCCAGTTCGCCATCACCGACCCGGCCCAGCAGGTGATCGCCGCCGGCTATGCGTTCCTGCCCTTCGTCATGGTGGCCGGCCTGTCGGTGTTCCCCATCACCTTCTTCGAGGGTGTGGCGCTGTCCACGCCGCTGTTGCTGGCCTATCTGCTGACCGGCGTTCTCGGCTACCAGTTGCTGCCCTTCGCCTCGCACCTTGGCGCCCAGTGGCTTTTGCTGCTGCTGGCGACGGTGGCGACCCTGTCGGGCATGAGCCAGTTGCATTTCATGAGCCAGTTGGTGGACCAATCCTCGCATGACGGCCTGACCCGGGCCTATAACCGCCGCGTGGGCGAGGAAATGGTGATCCAGCAATTCCTGGGCGCCCAGCGCGCCAATGCCCCGCTGTCGCTGGCCTTCGTCGATCTGGACAATTTCAAGTCCATCAACGACCAGTACGGCCATGAAGAGGGCGACAACGCGCTCCGTTCGGCCTCGACCGCGTTGCGCCGCGTGCTGCGCCGTGGCGACATCCTGGTCCGCTGGGGCGGCGAGGAATTCCTGGCGCTGATGCCCAACACCGACGCCGAGGGCGCGAAAAGCGCCATTGCCCGCCTGCGCGAGGCCGGGCTGGGCCTGCGTCCCGACGGACGCCCGCTGACCGCCTCGGTCGGCATTGCCGAGCGCATGATGGACGGGTGCGAGCAATGGACCGAGCTGGTGGAAAAGGCCGACCAGCGCATGTACATGGCCAAGCAAAGCGGCAAGGACCGCGTGATCGGCCTGGGCGACCAGTTGATCGCCCACGGCGAGACGGTGGCATGACCTGCCGTCCCAGGCGGAGAAACGGATAAGGGCGGCCGGTTCGGCCGCCCTTATCGTTCCCGGCGCTTGCCGTCAGGCGAACTCGAAGACGCCCTCGATCTCGACCGCGACGTTGAGCGGAAGCGAGGGTGCGCCCACCGCCACGCGGGCATGGCGGCCGGCATCGCCCAGAACCTCCACCATCAGGTCGGAAGCGCCGTTGACCACCTTGGGCTGATCGGTGAAATCGGGCGTGCTGGCGACAAACGCGGTCAGACGGACCACCCGCGTGACCCGGTCCAGGTCGCCCACGGCCGCCTTGAGCTGCGCCAGCAGGCCCAGCGCGCACAGGCGCGCGGCGCGCACGCCGTCTTCCACGCCGACCTCGGCGCCCAGCTTGCCCAGCACGGCCGGCTTGCCGTTCTCCAGCGGCAACTGCCCCGACACGAACACCAGATTGCCGGTGATCACATAGGGCACGTAATTGGCCACCGCCGCTGCCGGCACCGGCAGGGTGATGCCCAGATCCTTGAGCCGCTGCTCCACGCCCATGGCGTTCTCCTGTGTCTGAATGGCGAAGGGGGCAGACTAAACCGCCGGCGCCCGTCCGTCGAGGCGGCTGTGGCAGGCCCCGGGATCGGGGCGGGTGCGCCATTCGTCCAAGATCAAGGCGGCCGCCGCTTTGTTATGATTGCCTTGAGACGACGAGAGCGGAGGCGGCGATGAGTGGGAACGGGCGGCGTCTGGCGGCGGCGTTGAGCCTTCTGTTGCCCCTGTGCGGCGGAGCGGCCGCCGAGGACCTGCACCAATTATGGGATCAGCGCTGCGGCGCCTGCCACGGCCATGCCGGCACCTATGCCCGCCAGTCGCTGCGCATGGTGGACGGGCGACTGGTGTCGGAGCGCGGCGGCCGCGACGTGGCCGACTTCCTGCGCACGCATAATGGCGGCTATTCGCCCGACCATATCGCCGCCATCATCGCCATGCTGGGCGAGCAGGTGTCCACCCCGGACCTGTTCCATCGCAAATGCGGCGGCTGCCACCAGACCGCCGCCGCTCTGGCGCGGGCCAGCCTGCTCCGCGACAACGGCGTGCTGGTGGGGCGGGACAGCGGCCGTCCGGTGGCCGAGCTGTTGCGGAGCGGTCATGGCGGCCTGGACGAGCAGCAGACCGTGACCGTCCTTGACGCCCTGGACCGCGTCGAGCGCGAGGTGCACCACCCCTGAGGCCCGCGCCGCCCTAATGGCTTTCGCGAATGTCGCGGGCCAGGGCGTCGAGGATGTCCAGCACCTGGCCCGAGGCACCCTGCAGCGCCTCGACCGCCTGCTGGCGGCCGGCGGCGTTGCCCCGGGCATGGCAGGCAAGGGCGGTCTTGCCGGCCTCGTGCACCCGCTGGTGCGGGTCCAGCAGCGCGCCGTACCACCGGCTGTTCTTGACCACCGGCTCCTGCACGCTGTCGTACCACTTGCCCAGACGGCAGCAATGGTGGTCGGGCAGCTTTTCCGCCGTCAGGTTGTTCTTGCCGGCGATGGTGTCGAGCACGTTCTGGCGGAACACCACGTGATCGATCTTGGTGCCCAGCACCAGTGCCGCGTGGCGGGCGACGCCGTGGGCCTGGGCCGGCTCCAGCAGGAAGAAGGCCATCTGGTCGCGCAGGCCGTTGGCCTGCTGCTCCAGCGCCTGGGCGGTGGCGGCGCTTTCCTCGACCAGGGCGGCGTTCTGCTGGGTGGCCTGGTCCACCTCGGTGATGGTGGTGGTGACCTGTTCGATGCCGGTGCTTTGCTCGCGGGTGGCGGCGGCGATTTCCTCGACGATGGCGGCAACCGAGTGGATCGCGCCGGTGATCTGTTCCAGCGCGTTGCCGGCCTTCTTGACCAGTTGGGCGCCCGAGGCGACCTCGTGGCCGGAAGCCGAGATCAGGCCCTTGATCTCCTTGGACGCGTCCGCCGAACGCTGCGCCAGATTGCGCACCTCCTGGGCCACCACGGCGAAGCCCTTGCCGGCGTCGCCGGCCCGTGCCGCCTCGACCGCCGCGTTCAGCGCCAGCAGGTTGGTCTGGAAGGCGATTTCCTCGATCATGCCGACGATGGCGCTGATCTTGCCGGATGAGGTCTCGATGCGGCCCATGGCGGCGATGGCGTCGGTCACCACGGTGCCGCTGGCGGCGGCGGTGTCGCGCGCCTGGGCGGCGAACACGTTGGCCTGCTGCGCATTGGCGGCGTTCTGGCGCACGGTGGCGGTCAGTTCCTCCAGCGCGGCGGCGGCTTCTTCCAGGCTGGCGGCGTGCTTTTCGCTGCGTTCGGACAGTTCCAGCGAGGAAGCGGTGACTTCGCCGGCAATGCCGTTCAACTGCTCGGCGGCGGTGCCGATCTGCTTGACCACCGTGGCCAGCTTGACGGCGGTGCCGTTGAAATCGCCCTTCAGGCGGGCGAACACGCCTTCGTACAAACCGTCGATGCGCCGGGTGAGGTCGCCGGTGGCCAGACCTTCCAACTGGGCGGCCAGATCGTCCAGGACGCCGGCGATGGCCCCCAGCAGGTTGTTGACGGCGGTGGCCAGGGTCAGGGCCACACCGTGGCGCCCCTCCAGGGCGACGCGTTGGGACAGGTCGCCCTTGGCCGCGCGTTCGACCACGGCCTCCACCTCGGCGGTCAGGCGCACCTGAGCGGTCAGGTCGGTCAATTCCACCGCGACGCCAAGCCCGGTGCCGTCCGGCGCGGCAAGGCCGGCGACCGCCGGCGCGAGCGTGCGGCCGGCAAAGGTCATGACGCCGTCGGCACCGTCATCCCGCCATTGCGCCAGCGCGGCTGCGAAAGCGGGGGCATCCTCGCCCAACAGGTCCGAAGCGGCCTGATTGGCCAAGGCGATGCCGTCCTCGGCCAGCACCAGGCGCGGGGTGCCGCCGCCATGGAAGGCGGCATCGGTGCGGGCAGCGCGCAATTGCCGGGGGAGCAGCCGGCGGATGGCGTCCACCACGCCGGCCGCCTCGTGATGCGCGGGCAGGACGGGCAGGGAAGGGGCGATGGCGCCGTCGGCCAGCGCCGCCAGCGGTTTGGCAAGCGTGTTCAGGCTGTGGCGCAGGCGGGCGGTCAGCCGCACCGCCAGGGCGACGACCACGGCCGCCAGAGCGACAGCGGCAAGCAGGGGCCAGGGATGGTGGACAAACCACGACGAAACCCCGCCCAGCGCCAGCGCGCCGACAATGACGGCGGCGAATGTCAGGCGGATTTCGGAAGCGATGGACGGCATATCCAAGTCCCTGTCTGCAATGCCTCGCATATAACAGAGCTTAATGGCCGTTTCGCATTTTCGACAAACGACAATTTTCTAAAGAAGTTTTCGCTGATATGAAAAAAGCGGGGCGCGCGTTTGCGAGGCCTATAGCAACGCGCCTTAACTATGAGGCGCGTTGCGCTGGCGCCCTTTGCGGGCGCGGCCAAGCCGCCGGAGGCGGCGCCGGCGAGGGCAAAATTTATATGCGGTAGACCGTGATGCACATTTTGGGCATCACGGTCTAACGGCGGAAAATCAGCCGTGCGGCCAAGCCCCCCAGCGGCGAGGCATCCAGTTCCAGCCGGCCGCCATACAATTCGGCGAGATCACGCACGATGGACAATCCCAGGCCGTGGCCAGGGGCGTTTTCATCCAGGCGGGCGCCGCGCCGGGTGGCGTGGATGCGGTCTTCCTCGTCCAGGCCCTGGCCATCGTCCTCCACCATCAGGACCAGTTCCGCGCCGTCGCGGGCCGACACCCGCACCTGCGTGCGCGCCCATTTGCAGGCGTTTTCCATCAGGTTGCCGACCATCTCCGCCAGATCCTCGCGGTCGCCGGCGAAACGGATGTCGGAGCCGCAATCATTGCTCAGGGTCAGGCTGCGCCCGGCATGGATCTTGGCCAGCATGGCGGCGATCTCGGCCACTACCTCGGCCACCGGGGCGGTCGCCCCCAGCGCGCGGGCGGAGGAGGCTTCGGCGCGGGCGCGGGTTAGGTGATGTTCCACCAGCCGCACCATGCGCTCCACCTGATCGGCCAGCACGGATGGATGCGGCTGGCCCGAAGACAGTTCCGCCCGCATCACCGAAAGCGGGGTTTTCAGCCCATGGGCCAGGTTGCCCACATGGGTGCGGGCACGGTTTACCAGTTCGGCGTCGTGGTCCAGCACGGCGTTCATGGCGTCGGCCAGGGGCGCGATTTCGGCCGGATATCCGCCCGACAGGCGGCCGCCGGCGCGGCGGCGCAGGCCCGCCAGTTCCGCGGTCAGCCGCTTGAGCGGCCTGAGGCCATAGCCCACCTGAACCGCCATGGCCCCCGCCAGCCCGGCCGCCAGCAGCACGAACGACACCAGCAGCAGCCGGTCGAAGGTTTGCAGTTCGCGGTCCACGTCGTGGCGTGACGCGGCGACCTGGACGTGCAGCGGGCGCTCGCGGCCCGGATAGGTCAGGTCGCGTTCGGCGGTCAGCAGGGTCTGCCCCTGCGGCCCGGCGGCACGGCCGAACACCACCGCGCCCGGCTCTGGCGAATCCATCACCGGCAGGGCGGTATCCCACAGCGAGCGCGAGCGCAGCAGCACGCTGCCGTCCTCGTCGGCCACCTGCCAGTACCAGCCGGCGAAGGGCTGGTCGAAGCGCGGGTCGCCCAGCGCGCGGGTCAGCACCGGCTTGCCGCCGGAATCGATTTCCAGCGCCGCCGCCAGCCCGCGCACGGCGGTCACCAGCCGCAACTGAAAGGTCCGCTCGATGCTGTTCTCGAATGCCACGCGCAGCACCGTGCCGCTGGCCGCCAGCGCCAGCGCCAGCCACAAAAGGGCGGCGACGATCAGCCGCCGCCGCAGCGACATGGGGGGGCGTTCAGCCATCGGCCGGCGCGTCCAACCGCCAGCCCTGGCCGCGCAGGGTGTGCAGCACGTCGGCCTTCAGCTTCTTGCGGATACGGCCGATCAGCACGTCGAGCACGTTGGAATCGCGGTCATCGTCGCGGTCATAGACGTGTTCGACCAGTTCGCCGCGCCCCACCACCCGGCCCTGGTGATGGGCCAGATAGGACAGGATGCGGAATTCCTGCGCCGTCAGCGCGACCGGCTGGCCGTCCACCCATACGCGGGCGGAGCCGGTGTCGATGCGCAGCGGCCCACACACGATCTCGGGGCTGGCATGGCCGGCGGCGCGGCGGATCAGCGCGCGGATGCGATAGACCACTTCGTCCATCTCGAACGGCTTGGTCAGGTAATCGTCGGCGCCGGCATCGAAGGCCTGGGCCTTTTCCGCCCAGCGCGAGCGGGCGGTCAGTACCAGGACGGGAACCGCGCGCCCGGCCTCGCGCCAGCGTCGCAGCACGGAAACGCCGTCCAGCCGCGGCAGGCCCAGATCCAGCACCACCGCGTCATAGGGTTCGGTATCGCCCAGGAACCAGGCTTCCTCGCCGTCGAAGGCGACGTCCACCGCGAAGCCGGCGGCTTCCAGCGCCTGTTCCACCCGCAACGACAGTTGCGGCTCGTCCTCGACCACCAGCACCCTCATGGCCGTTTCCCTTTGACCTTGAGAAGGGCGCCGCTTTGGGCGTCGTAATAAAGCTTCATCACCTGCCCCTGGTCGGTGATCAGCTTAAGCTCATAGATTACGCGGCCGCCGTCGTCGTCGTCCAGTTCGGCCTCGATCACCTCGCCGGGATAGTCGCGGGCGGCGTGGTCAAGGATGGTGCGCAAGGGCAGCACGTGACCGGCCTGGACGGCGCGGCGGGCGCGGTCGTGGTCGTCGTCGGCCTGCACGGGCTGGATGACGGCGGCGGCGACGACGGCCAAAAGGCCAAGAACGGGCAGGGCGGCATATGGCGTTTTCATGCCTGCAAGCATCCCCCTTTGCACATGAACCGGTCATGAACCGGCCCTGCGCCAGTGTTCCGGCAATCCGGCCGCCGGGCAAGGGGCGAAGGATCATGGCCGCATTATCCGCCGTCACCGTCGAACGACGCCCCGCCTTGGGTGTTCGCGTGGCGGAGGAGCCATGGACTGGAGCGCGGACTGGACTGCCTGGGCCGAACATGCCGAACATCTGGTGGGGCGCGGCCACGACCTGGACTGGTGGCAAATGGCCATCCGGGGCGTGATCGTGTTCCTGTTCGGATTGCTGCTCGTGCGCTTTCCCGGCCAGCGGATCTTCGGCAAATCCACCGCCTTCGATATCGTCCTGGCCGTGCTGGTGGGGTCGAACCTGAGCCGGGCGCTGACCGGCAACGCGCCCCTTGCCGCCACCCTGGCGACCACCGCCATCATGGTCTTTCTGCATTGGGGAATCGCCCATGCGGCCACGCGCTGGCCCGCCTTGGGCTGGCTGGCCAAGGGAACCGAGGCCACGCTGGTGCGGCGCGGGCAGGTGGACTGGCGCCGCATGCACCGCCACGGTCTCAGCCGCCGCGACCTCGAGGAAGCCATGCGCGAGCGCGGGGTGGAGGGGCTGGAGCGGGTGGAGACCGCCACCCTGGAACGCGACGGCCGCATCAGCATCGTGGCCCGGAAGACCTGAGCCGCGAAGCACCGCGACGGCGCCGGCCCGCCGCAGGCAAAACAAAAAGCCCGGCATGGTCATGCCGGGCTTTCCGTATCTTGGTCCGTCCTCAGCTATGCTGGGCGACGAACTTTTCCAGCCAGTGAATATCGTATTCGCCGTCACAGAATTCGGCGTCGTTCACCAGGCGATTGTGCAGCGGCAGGGTGGTCTTCACCCCGTCGATCACGTATTCGCCCAGGGCGCGGCGCAGGCGCATCAGCGTTTCCGTGCGGTTCTTGCCCGACACGATCAGCTTGGCGATCATGCTGTCGTAATGGGGCGGGATGCGATAGCCGGCGTAAAGGCCCGAATCGACGCGTACGCCCAGGCCGCCCGGGGCGTGATAGCCCTGAATGCGGCCGGGGGACGGGGTGAAAGTCACCGAGTCCTCGGCGTTGACGCGGCATTCGATGGCGTGGCCCAGGAAGGTCACGTCCTTCTGGTCGTAGCCCAGGGTCTCGCCGGCGGCGATGCGGATCTGCTCGCGGACCAGATCGATGCCGGTGATGGCCTCGGTCACCGGATGCTCCACCTGCAGGCGGGTGTTCATCTCGATGAAATAGAACTGGCCGTCCTCGTACAGGTACTCGATGGTGCCGGCGTTGCGGTAGCCCAGCTTGGCGATGGCCGCGCGGGTGGTCTCGCCGATCGCCTCGCGCTGGGCCGCGCTCAGCACCGGCGAGGGGGCCTCCTCCAGCACCTTCTGGTGGCGGCGCTGCAGCGAGCAGTCGCGTTCGCCTAAGTGCACCACGGCGCCGTAATTGTCGGCCAGGATCTGCATCTCGATATGCCGGGGCTTGCCGAGATACTTTTCCATGTAGACGTCGGGATTGCCGAACGCCGCCTTGGCTTCGTTGCGGGCCAGGCGGAAGGATTCGCGCAGCTCTTCCGGGTTGCGCGCCACCTTCATGCCCTTGCCGCCGCCGCCGGCGGTGGCCTTGATCAGCACCGGGTAGCCGATGGTCTCGGCGCAGTCGAGCGCGTCCTGCTCGGTGTCCAGCGCGCCCTCGGAACCGGGAACGCACGGGATGCCGGCGGACTTGGCGGCCTGCTTGGCGGTGATCTTGTCGCCCATCATGCGGATGTGCTCGGGCGACGGACCGATGAAGGTGAAGCCGTGCTCCTCGACCATGGCGGCGAAGTCGGCGTTCTCCGACAGGAAGCCGTAGCCCGGGTGGATGGCGTCCGCCCCGGTGATGGTCGCCGCCGACAGGATCGCCGCCTTGTTCAGGTACGAGTCCTTGGCCGACGGCGGGCCGATGCACACGGCCTCGTCGGCAAGACGCACGTGCATGGCGTCGTTGTCGGCGGTGGAGTGCACGGCCACCGTACGGATGCCCATCTCGCGGCAGGCGCGATGGATGCGCAAAGCGATTTCGCCGCGATTGGCGATCAGGACCTTCTCGAACATTCGAGTCCTTGTCTACTCGATGATGACCAGGGGCTCGCCGAATTCCACCGGCTGGCCATCGGTGATCAGGATGCGGCTGATCTTGCCGCCGCGCGGGGCGCGGATCGGGTTGAAGGTCTTCATCGCCTCGATCAGCATCAGGGTCTGGCCCTCGGCGACGGTGGCACCCACCTCGATGAACTTGGCCGCGCCCGGCTCGGGCGCCAGATAGGCGACGCCGACCATGGGCGAGGTAACCGCGCCGGGATGGCTGGCGGCGTCATCGGCGGTGACGGCCTGCTGGGCCACCGGAGCGGCGGCGACCGCGGCAGCGGCGGCCGGAACGGCGTGGTGGACGGCCATGGGAACGCCCTGGCGGGCGACGCGGATGCGGACCGAACCGGTGTCGTACTCGATTTCGGTCAGGTTGGTTTCGTCGAGCAGGTGCGCGAGCGAGCGCACGAGTTCGGAATCAATGGATTTGGTGGCCATGTGCCTCTTCAACTTCCCCTGATCAGGCGCGCCAGCGCGTCAATCGCCAGGATGTAGCCGTGGCTTCCGAAGCCGCAGATCATCCCCTTGGCCGCCTTGGACACGAAGGAATGGTGGCGGAATTCTTCCCGCTGGTGGATGTTGGACAAGTGCACTTCGACGGTCGTCACCTCGGCGGACAGCAGCGCGTCGAGAATGGCGACGGAAGTGTGGGTATAGGCCCCGGCATTGATGATGATGCCGGCAACCCGTCCCCGTGCCCCCTGAATCCAATCCACCAGGTCGCCCTCGTGGTTGGACTGGCGGAACTCCACGTCCAGCCCGGCCAGACTTGCGTGGCGGATACATGCCGCCTCGATGTCGGCCAGGGTCTCGCGGCCATAGACCTCAGGCTGGCGCTTGCCCAGCATGTTGAGGTTCGGCCCGTTGACGATCAGGATAATGGGGTTCGCCATGGGGCATTCTTATACGGCGGTGCTAGGTCCAGCGCAACGGGAACCTGAAAGCCACGAAATATTGTTACACACATGGCGGCCGGCGCCCGAGGCCGGTTGCATCCGCCCATCCGTCCGCCCATACTGCGGCGGTTCCGTTTCATCCATCTTCCAACGGTTTTGCCCCAATGAACGTGGTCATCAATGGCGAGGAGCGGGCGTTCGCCGCGCCCTTGAGCGTGGAAGCGCTGTTGCGCGAACTGGGCATCGACCCGCGCAAGGTCGCGGTCGAGCGCAATCTGGAAATCGTCCCCAAATCGACCTACGGCGCCGTCATGGTGGGCGAGGGCGACCGGCTGGAAGTGGTGCATTTCATCGGCGGTGGTTCTGGAGATCAATTCATGGAAGATGATTTCTTCGAGGTTGCCGGGCGCAAGTTCCGCTCGCGCCTGCTGGTCGGCACCGGCAAGTATAAAGATTTCGAGGAGACCGCGCGCGCCATCGAGGCGTCGGGCGCCGAGATCGTCACCGTCGCCGTGCGCCGGGTGAACCTGACCGATCCCAGCCAGCCCATGCTGGTGGATTATGTCAGTCCCAAGAAGTACACCTTCCTGCCCAACACCGCCGGCTGCTACACCGCCGACGACGCCGTGCGCACCCTGCGCCTGGCGCGCGAGGCGGGCGGCTGGGACCTGGTCAAGCTCGAGGTTCTGGGCGACCAGAAGACGCTGTACCCCAACATGCCCGAGACGCTGAAGGCCGCCGAGGCGCTGATCAAGGACGGCTTCAAGGTCATGGTCTACTGTTCCGACGACCCCATCCAGGCCAAGGCGCTGGAGCAGATGGGCTGCGTCGCCATCATGCCGCTGGGGTCGCTGATCGGGTCGGGCCTGGGCATCGTCAATCCCATCAATGTGCGCCTGATCAAGGAAAGCGTGGCCGTGCCCGTGCTGGTGGATGCCGGCGTCGGCACCGCGTCGGACGCGGCGGTGGCCATGGAACTGGGCTGCGACGGCGTGTTGATGAACACCGCCATCGCCCAGGCCAAGGACCCCATCAAGATGGCGCGTGCCATGAAACTGGCCATCGAGGCGGGCCGCCTGGCCTATCAGGCCGGCCGCATGCCCAAGAAGCTCTATGCCGATCCCAGCTCGCCGCTGGCCGGGCTGATCTGAACCCCCTTCCTATGGTGCGGGCGGCATGGCCGGTCGCATCATGGATGGGGTGTCTCCTTGCCAAACGGCCCGTTCGCGGGCCGTTGCCGTTTCGTAAGTCTTTGAAAAAGCGGCCCTTCGCCAGCGTGGCCGAAAAAATTGGTTTTGTGCGGGTATTTTTCTCTTTTCATCCTCCGAAATCGGCGTATATAGCGCCCCACATGAGACGTACAGCGCACGTGCCTCTGGCCCAATGCGGTTTAAGCAACGACGTCCAAGGCGTCTTCTAGGTGCAAGCGGGGTGAAAGCCCCCGGTGCTTGGAGGAACTGGCTATGAACGTGGTGGCTCGGCACTCGCTGTCGATGGACTCCCATCCTCTTTTCGACCAAGGCTTCCGCCCACGGCAGAGCTATGCCCTGTTGTGGAGCGACGTCCGAAGTACCTCCCGGCGGATCTGACAACGTCCCGAACGGTTGTCCCGTGAACACCCCGGCCGCCTGAACGCGGCCGGTGCGATGCCTTGTCTCGTCTCGGCCCCATGGCCGAGCTGCCGGAGGACTATTCGCGATGACCGCGAAGATTGTGCGTTTCCTGGAAGAAGTTCGTCCCGTCACCCCCTGCGTCGTGGTCGATCTGGACGTGGTGCGCGAAAACTATCTGGGTCTGCGCCGCTGGCTGCCGGTGGCCCAGGTCTATTACGCGGTCAAGGCCAACCCGGCGCCCGAGATCGTGCGCATGCTGGCCGATCTGGGTTCGTCCTTCGACGTGGCCTCGCGCGGCGAGATCGACCTTTGCCTGGCCAACGGTGCCCGCGCCGACAAGATTTCCTTCGGCAACACCATCAAGAAGCAGGCCGACATCGCCTATGCCTATGACAAGGGCGTGCGGCTTTACGCCTTCGATTCGATCGGCGAACTGGAGAAGCTGGCGGTGGCCGCCCCCGGGTCCAAGGTGTTCTGCCGCATCCTGATGACCTGCGACGGTGCCGAATGGCCGCTGTCGCGCAAGTTCGGCTGCGAGATCGAAATGGCCCGTGACCTGCTGGTCAAGGCGCGCGAGCTGGGCCTGGACCCCTATGGCGTGTCCTTCCACGTGGGATCGCAGCAGACCGACCTGCGCCAATGGGACGTGGCCGTGGGCAAGGCCGCCATGCTGTTCACCGCGCTGGACGAGGTCGGCATCGAGCTGCGCATGGTCAATCTGGGCGGCGGCTTCCCGGCCCAGTACCGCAGCAACATCCCCGCCGTCGAGCAATACGCCGACGCGGTGATGACCGCCATGACCAACCATTTCGGCAACGCCCTGCCGGCCATGATCATCGAGCCGGGCCGTTCGCTGGTGGGCGATGCCGGCATCCTCGAAACCGAAGTGGTCCTGATCTCGCAAAAGGGCTACGAGGACGACACCCGCTGGGTCTATCTGGACATCGGCAAGTTCGGCGGCCTGGCCGAAACCATGGACGAGGCCATCAAGTACCGCATCCAGACGCCCCATGACGGCGGCGAGACGGCGCCGGTGATCCTGGCCGGTCCCACCTGCGACTCGGCCGACATCCTCTATGAAAAGGCCGGTTACGAAATGCCGGTCAGCCTTAAGGTGGGCGACAAGCTGCGCATTCTTTCCACCGGGGCCTACACCACCTCCTATTCGGCGGTGAACTTCAACGGCTTCGCGCCCTTGAAGGCCTATTTCATCTAAGGCCGGTTCGCGGCGGGGGAACGGCCCGCCGGGCGAGGCGGAGTTGGGGGCGCGGGGCCAACCTGCGCCCCTTTGCTGTTCCGGGCCGGGGCTGCCGCGCCGGTGCGCATCCACCGTCGGGTCCGTCTCTGGGCAATTCCTGCCGGGAGGGGGCAGGGGGAAACTACCCCGCCGGCATGTCTTGCCGGGTGGGTATCCTCCTAAGTGCCTGATTTAAATCATTGTTCCTTTTGGCATGGCGCCTGCATCTCCCGTTGGCGGGATAGTTTGCGTTCGGTTGCCTAAAGGAGGCACGCGATGTTGTGGGGCGCGTTCAACAACGCCAGTTCGGCGATGCAGGTGTTCTCGACGGACCTGGGGTCCATCGGCCAGAACATCGCCAACGTCAACACCACGGGCTATAAGCGCCAGGAGATGATGTTCTCGACCTTGATGTCGGAACACAAGGCGACGCCCACGTCACATCTCAGCGGTCTCAACATCTTCGGCGTGCAGGCGGTTCAGCGCAACCTGATCGAGGCCCAGGGTGTGATCACCCCGTCCACCACGTGGAGCGACCTTGCCATCAACGGCAAAGGCTATTTCATGGTGGCGGCGCCCAGCATCGGGCGCGGCGGCACGGCGGGGGCGGGCACCATGGCCACCAACGTGCCATCCAGCGTGAACGTGGACGATCCCGGTTCGGTGATGTACACCCGCGACGGTGCATGGCACCGCGCCTATGGTCCTGATTCCGACCCCACGCTGGCGCGCTCGTATTTCCTGAACGGGCAGGGCGGCTATCTGCTCGGCTGGATGGCCGACGACACCGGCGCCATTCCATCGGGCGCCAGCTTGCAGCCGGTCTACACGCTGGCGCCGCGCCCCATCGCCAACAACGGCACCAGCGCGGTCAATGGCACCAGCAGCTTGCAGCCGACCATGGTCACCATGCCGGGGCGCCAGACCACCTCGGCCAGCCTTATCGCCAACCTGCCACGCGACGCCAAGCTGGGCGAATCGCGCACCTCGCTGTCGGTGGAGGACGGCACCGGCACGGCGCAGACCGTGAACCTCGACTGGGTGCGGACCGGACCCTACACCTACACGGTCAGCGCCAGCTCGCCCGAGGCATCCTCCATGGTGCCGAACAGTTGGACGGTAGAGTTCGATGCCAATGGCCAGGTGACCTCGCCGACGGGCGATCAGGCGGTCAATTTCAATTGGAAAAGCGGTGCCGCCGCCGGCACGCTCAATCTTTCCACCTTGCCGGCCCGCTATGCGCAAAGCGTCCCACTGAAGGTCTACGACCAGGCATTCAACGAACACGTGGCGCAGCTTCGTTTTGAACGGTCGGGAACCAACACCTGGTACATGTTCACCGACCCCGGCGCCAGCGGCGCCACCGGGCCGGCCCCGCTGGAACTGACCTTCGACGGCGACGGCAAGCTGATCTCGCCGGCCGATGGCCTGACCAACCTCAGCTTTACCTGGCCCGCCGTTCCCGCCAACGGCAACATCCCCGAAAAGCCGGCCGGCAGCGCTACGGTGACGCTGGATTTAGGCAAGATGAGCCAGTATGCCGATTCCGAAACCTATATCGGCAACGTGCAGCAGGATGGCTATGCCCGGGGCACACTGCTTGCCACAGCGTTCACCGAGACGGGCGAACTGACCGGCTATTACGACAACGGGCGTACCCGCACGCTGTTCAAGGTCCCGGTGGCCAATTTCGTGGCCGACAACGCGCTGGAACCGGTGTCGGGTACCCTGTTCCGCCGCACGGCGGCGGCGGGCGACCTGACCATATCGGCGGTCGAGGATGCGGTGGGCGAGGCGCGGTTCACACCATCCGCGTTGGAAAACTCGACGGTGGACATCGAAGAGGAATTCACGCGCATGATCATGACGCAGAAAGCCTATTCCATGAACTCGCAGGTGTTCAGAACCGCCGACGAGATGACCACCACCGCCCGCGACATCAAGGCCTGAGGCCAGGGGATGGGAAAAGAAAAAGGGGACCCGCCGGCGGGTCCCCTTTGTCGTTGGCGCGGGCCGCCGGTTTACTGGCCGCCGGCCTTTCCGCCATTGCGGGTCAGCTTGATCAACTGGCTGAACACCTGGCCTTCGACCGCGCCCGACAGGGTGCGGGCGGCGCTGCCGTCGGCGCCGGCGACAATGAAGCTGGGGGTCGAGGAAATGTCGAGAGCGTGGGCCAGGGCCACGTTCTTCTTGATCTGCGCGTCGATCTCGGGCGCCATCATTTCCTTCTTCAACTGGTCCACATTGGCACCCGCTTCGCCCGCCAGGCGGAAGATGGCCTTGTCGTCCAGCTTGCCGCGGTACTTCATGAAGGCGCGGTGCACCTCGTCGTACTTGCCCTGCTTCTTGGCGGCCAGCGCGACGCGGGCGGCGGTCAGCGAATCCTCGGACAGAATAGGCATTTCCTTGAACACCACGCGGGCCTTGCCGTCGGCCTTGACCGCTTCCATCATGGGGTCCAGCACCACCTTGCAGTACGGGCAGTTGTAGTCGAAGAACTCGACCAGCACGACGTCGCCCTTGGGGTTGCCGGCGACGGGATCGTCCTTGGCGTTGAAAAGCTCGTCCTTGCGCGCCTCGATGGCCTTCTTGGCTTCGGCCTCGGCCTGCACGCGCATCTTCTCGCGCAACGCCTCGATGGCCTCGCCGATCACCTCGGGATGCTCCATCAGATAGTTGCGCACGATCTTGCGGATGGCGTCGGTCTGCTGCGCGTTGAAGGTCTGGTCTTCCTGGGCCTGGGCGGGAGCGGCCAGGGTCAGGCCCAGAAGAAGCGCGCCGAGGGCGCCGAAGGACTTGCGGATCATCGGGGATGGAACTCCAGTCACGAAAGCCGGGGCATATTGGCCGATCGATGGCCGGGGGACAAGCCCCCAGGGGCGGTTGAACGGAGGTGGTGGGGGATCAGTTGCGCTCGCGCCTTTCCTTGACTTGGCTCGCGCGCTCCTTGATGTCCTGGATGCGCAGCCAGACCGGTCCCGAGCGCGGCAGCAGCCGTTCGGCCTTGCCGGCGTGGAAGGCGGCGTCGGTCAGCTTGCCCTCCAGCAGGGTCTGTTCGGCCATGGCATAGGCGGCCATGCCTTCCTCGCCCAGGCGGCCATGGGCGATGGCCAGCAGGCGCCAAGCGCTGTGGTTGTTGGGTTCGTTCTGCAGCGCCTTGTTCAGGTTGACCTTGGCGTCGTCCAGCAGGGCGGGGTCTTCCTGTTCCACCTCGACCTGGGCCAGGCCGATGCGCAGCAGGGCGTTTTCCGGCAGCAACTGCACCGCCTTGCGATAGGGGGCGAGCGCCTCGGCGCCGCGGCCGTTCTCGAACAGCATCTGTCCCTTGAGTTCCCAGAAATAGGGGTCGTTGGGCCGGTCGGCGATCAGCCCGTCGATCAGCGGCAGCGCGGTGGCCATGTCCGGCTTGCGATAGGAGGCGATGGCGCGGGCATAGCGCGAATCCAGGCTGTCGTCGGTTTCCTTGTAGCGCTGATAGGTGCGGACGGGCGATTCGAGGAAGCCGAACAGCTTGGCGCGCATGCGCTTGTGCATCTCGACGAATTCGGGCCGCGGCGGAGTGTCGCTGTAGGGCGACTTGCCGACATAGTCGCGCACGTTGGCAACGCGATCGCGCGTCAGCGGGTGGGTGCGCACATAGGGGTCCTGGCGCGCCGCCACCAGCAATTCCTGGTCGCCCAGGATCTCGAAGAATTCCAGGAAGCCCTTGGCCGATTGGCGGGTCGCCTCGAGGTACGACAGGCCGGCCTGGTCGGCCGAGCCTTCCTGGGTGCGCGAGAACGCCATCAGGTTGCGCACCGCCATTTCCTGGCTGCCCATGATCACCGCCGTGCCCACGTCGCCCCGGCCCGAGGCGGCGCCCAGGGCGGCGCCCAGCAGCAGGCCCATCAGCGCTTCGGTCGAGGCGTTGCCGACCGCATCCTGCAGGCGCACCAGATGGCCGCCCGAGATATGGCCGGTTTCATGGGCGATGACGCCGATCAACTGGCCGGGATGTTCCGCGCGCACCAGCAGGCCGGTGTGGAAGAACATGTTCTGGCCGCCGGCGACAAAGGCGTTCAGCGAGGGATCGATCAGCAGATGGATGCGCACGCCCTCGGGGTCCAGGCCGGCGGCCTGGAACAGTGGCGTAGCGAAGGCACGAATGGTATTTTCCACCTCCGCGTCGCGTATGAAGCTCCGCCTGGCGGTCTGTTGTGCCGAAGCGGGCGGCGCGGGCATCGCCAGCGCCAGCACCAAGGTTGCCAGAAGGAACAAGCGTGTGAGCAAGAGCCTTTCTCCGTCGGTCGGTCGTCCCAAGTCTTGCCGGGCCGGGGGGCGCCGCGTCGCCTGCGCGGTTTCCCTTTTGGCACTATTGGCCGCGTGCGGCGAAAGCAAGCCGGTGGGGTCCATCGGTTACGTCACCGGCTTCGGCGGCATGGCTGCCGCCGACGAACCCCGCGCCGTTCTGGCGGCCCGCGACGTTCTGTCGGCGGGTGGGACCGCCGCCGATGCCGCGGTGGTGGCCTATTTCACGATGGCAGTGACCCAGCCGTCAACCGCCAGTCTCGGCGGTGGTGGCGTCTGCGTGGTTTACGACAAGGAAAAGAAGCGCGCCGAAGTTGTCGAATTTATGGCGCCGCCTTCGGTTGCGTCGGGCCAGTCGCGCAATCCCAGCGCGGTT
This sequence comes from Pseudomonadota bacterium, assembly GCA_023426365.1. Taxonomy (GTDB): domain Bacteria; phylum Pseudomonadota; class Alphaproteobacteria; order Rhodospirillales; family Magnetospirillaceae; genus Magnetospirillum. Next base: position 39,076 of record JAFAAW010000001.1, on the reverse strand, counting down.
CCCGGCAACATTCGCGGCTTCTATGCGCTGCACGCGCGCTACGGCAAGCTTCGGTGGGAGCAATTGCTGGCGGACCCCGAACGCCTTGCCCGCATGGGCGTGCCGGTGTCGCGCGCCTTTGCCGCCGACATCAACCGCGCCGCCAACCTGCTCGCCAACGACCCGGTGGCCCGGCAGGTGTTCATGCCCGGCGGCCGCCCGCTGGTGGAAGGCCAGTTGCTGGAGCAGCGCGACCTGGCCACGCTTCTGGCGCGCGTGCGCCGCAGCCCGGGCGATTTCTATGCCGGCGCGCAGGCGCGTGAGCTGGTGGCGGCGGTGGCCCAGGCCGGTGGCTCGCTGACGGTCGAGGACCTGCGCGACCTCCGGCCGTCCGTGCGCGACGGCCTGTCGGTCCAGGTGGGGAACGACACCGCCCTGTTCGCGGCACCGCCGGCCGTGGCCGGCGGCGGCGTCGCCAGCATGACGGCGCAGTTGGTGGACCGCTGGGGCGGGGCGTCGGCCGAGGAAAAGCCGCACCTGCTGGCCGAGGCGGCGGCCCGCGCGTTCTCCGACCGCTCGCGCTGGATGATGCCCCACGGCTGGCCCAACGAGCAGGGCGGCGACCTCGCCTCGAAGGAGCGGGCCGCCAAGCTGATGGCGACCTATAATCCCGACCGTCACGTGGCGGTCGAGGCGGTCAAGGCCACCGATGCCATTCCGGCCGCCAGCCTGGTCGCCATGGATTCCTATGGCGGCGCCGTGGCGTGCAACGTGACCACCTATGGCCTGTTCGGCAACGGCCGCATGGCGCCCGGCACCGGCATGATGCTGGCCGCCGTGCCCGGCCTGTCCAGCGGCCCCGGCGCCATCGGCCCGGTGGTGGTGTATAACCCCCATTCGCGCGAAGTGCATTTCGCCGCCGCCGCCAGCGGCGGCGTGACCGCGCCGACCGCGCTGGTGCAGACGCTGCTGGCCACCACCGTGGACGACATGGCCGTGGAAGCGGCGGTGGGTGCGCCTCGCATCCATCATTCCGGCGCGCCGGACACCGTGTTCGTCGAAAGCGGCGAACGTGCCGCCGACACTGCCCCGCTTGCCAAGCGGGGCCACGATATCAAGGCCGTGCCCATCCCCAGCCGCGTGCAGGCGCTGAGCTGCGCCTCGGGGACCCCGGATTTCAAGAAGTGCCGGGTCGCCAGCGACCCGCGCGGCTTCGGCCTGGGCGTCGTCGTCGGCAAGGACTGACGCCATGGCATTCAAGGTCGCGACGCGGGGCGCCATCGCGCCGTTCATCGTCATGGACGTGATGCGCGCCGCCAACGAGCGGGCCGCCGCCGGCGGCGACGTCATCCATCTCGAGGTGGGGCAGCCCTCGGGCCAGGCCCCGGCCCGGGTGCTGGCCGCCGCCCGGGCGGCGCTGGACACCCACGGCATCGGCTATACCGAGGCGCTGGGCCTGCCGGCCTTGCGCGAACGCATCGCCCGCCATTACCGCCACGCCTATGGCGTTTCGGTCGCGCCCGAAACGGTGGCGGTCACCACCGGCTCGTCGGGGGCGTTCCTGCTCGCCTTCCTGGCCGCGTTCGACGCAGGCGACCGGGTGGCGGTGGCGGCGCCGGGCTATCCCGCCTATCGCAACATCCTGGAGGCCCTGGGCATCGAGGTGGTGGCGGTGCCGGTGGGGGCGGCCTCGCGCTGGCAGTTGAGTGTGGAGGTGCTGGAGCAGGTGGAAGGCCGCCTGGACGGCGTGGTGGTGGCAAGCCCCAGCAACCCCACCGGGTCCATGCTGTCGGCGCACGAGGTGGCCCAACTGGCGACCTGGTGCGAACTGAAGGGCATCCGGCTGATTTCCGATGAAATCTACCACGGCATCACCTTCGGCGCGCCGGCCGGCACCGCCGTGGGGGCGGGCCAGCATGCGGTGATCGTCAACAGCTTCTCCAAATACTACGCCATGACCGGCTGGCGGCTGGGCTGGATGGTGTTGCCGCCCGATCTGGTCCGCGCGGTCGAGTGCCTGGCGCAGAACCTGTTCATCTCGCCGCCCACCCTGTCGCAGATCGCCGCCGGGGCGGTGTTCGACTGCATCGACGAACTGGACGCGCGGGTCGCCGTCTACAAGGCCAATCGCGACGTGCTGCTGGAGGAATTGCCCAAGGCGGGGTTCACCCGGCTGGCGCCGTCGGACGGTGCCTTCTACCTGTATGCCGACGTGGCCGAACTGACCAACGACAGCGCCGAGTTCTGCCGCCGCATGTTGGCGGAGACGGGGATCGCCTGCACGCCGGGCATGGATTTCGACCCCTATCAGGGCAGCCGCACCCTGCGCTTTTCCTTTGCTGGTTCCACCGCCGAGATGGTGGAGGCGGCGCGGCGCCTGCAATCCTGGCGGCGCTAGGCATGCCGCCCGGACAGCCCAGCCTTTCGCCCAGCGCCGAAAGGCTGGGTTGCGGCGCGGTCATGGTTCCTGTGCGCGACCGGTGATATAATCGCCGCACCATGGATATGTCGCCGCTGCAAAACCATGATGGGGTAAACGCGGCGAGCGCCTTGGAAAACTTGGCGCACCGCCTTGTCGCCGTCCATCATTGCAAAACGCCCGCCCCCGCGGCCGCACGGCGCGGGGAGGACGTCACCGCTGACCTTCCCATTTTCAGCGAAAGCGAATTCGGGCTGGACTTGCCGCCGCGGCCGGACCATCCGCGGGGCTTCCTGGACCGCATCCGCCAGTGGTTCTTGTGCTAACCGCCCGGGCGCGCCTTGCTGGAGCGGCGAGCGCTAAATCTGGCTCCCAGCCGCGCGCCCGGCGAGGGCCAAACATAAAACCAGATCAGCGTGCGTCATATGGGACGCTCGACGGTCTAAGGGGCGCCAACGGGCTTCCGTGCGGCTGGGCGCAAGGCCGGCCGGTTCACGACAGCACCACCTCGTACACTGCCTCGGGGTGCTGGGCGGCCAGTTCGGCCAGGGTATGGCGGGCCAGTTTGGGGAATAGGTCGCGGCCGACAAGGCCCCAATGGGCGGTTTCTCCGGGCACCACGATGGCGCGCCCCGCGTCGGGATCGAACGCCTTGACCAGGTCGGCCACCGCTTCGGGGCTGACCCGCCGGCTGTTGGTGGGCAGAACCAGAACGGCCGAGACGTCGGCCGGCAATATCTGAAGACCGGCGGCCCAACTTTCGTCATCGACGCACAGCACCTCGCACGGGGGCAGGGATCGGGCCGGATCGGCATCGCCGCCCGCCAGCACCACCACCGGCTCCAGGCCGGCGGCCGTGGCGGCCTCGATCTCGGCCACCGGGGCGGTGCCGGCGGCACATTGGACCAATGCTGCCATGCGAGTGTCGCGGACGGGCGGTTCCCTCCAGGCGGCGTCGAGCGGTGCCGCGCCCAATTGCTTCAGCAGGCCGCCGGCCCCCATGCGCATGATGTCGGCGGGTCTCACCGGGATGTCGGCCGCGATGCGGGCCAGCACCCAATCCATCCCATTGGGCTTGGACGATCGCGCGCAACCGGGCAGCGCGACCACCGGAACTTCGGCCAGATGGGCCAGCAGCAGCAGATTGCCCGGGTCCGCCGGCATGCCGAAATGATCGACACGGCCGCCGGCGCGCTGGATGGCGCTGGGCACCACGTCGCGGCGGTCCACGGTGGCGGATGCCCCGGCGATCAGCACCAGTTGCGCCCCCATGGCCAGCGCCTTGCCAAGGGCGCGCTCGAGGGGGCCGATCTCGTGCGGGCAGCGCAGTTCGGCAATGACCGCGCCGCCCAGCGCCTCGATGCGGTCGCGGGTGGCAGCGGCGGTGGCGGCCATGACCGAATCGCGCAAGCCGGGCAGGGTGGTCGAGATCAGGACCGCCCGGCGCGGCCGGAACGGGTGGACCGAGATCAGCGGCTCGCCGGTGGACGCAAAGGCGGCGCAGGCGTCCAACACCCGGCGGTCCACACCGAAGGGAATGATCTTGACGGTGGCGACCATGCGGCGCGGCCCCACCGCCTCGAAGGCGGGCAGGGTGGCGACGGTGACCGCCTCGTCCACCAGGTTCAGGCGGTCCAGGCGCTCGCGGTCATAGACCAGCAGGCCGCGTTCCGCCGCGAACAGGTTGCAGCGCCCGGTGAACGGCGCGTTGATGACCACCCCTTGTCCGGCCAGGGCGCGCGCGATCTGCCCGGCGGCCTCGTCCTCGCCCACGTCGTCCGCCTCCAGCCGGGCCCCGGTCAGGAAGTTGACCCCGGCGGCCTTGAGCAGGCGGACATCCTCGGCGGTCAACACCCGGCCCTTTTTCAGCATCATTTGGGGCAGGCGCAGGGAATGGGCCAGGATCAGCCCGACGGCGTCGTCCACCCGTTCCTCGCCGAATTTCATGTGCCGCACCTCCTGTGGCGGAATCCAGTCCCGGGACCCGTCGCCGATTGCGCCGGTTCATTCCATATGGGTAAGGCAGCCCGCCCATTCGAGGCGTCGGCGGGGCATTGGCGACTTCGCCGGTTGGGCGCTATCATGCGCGGACCGCTCGGGCATAAGAATTGTTGGCCTGACCGGACGAGGAGTTGACGATGCGGTTCGCGGTCCAATCCTGCTTGGATGTGGTGTTCTGGTTCACCGACCGGGCGCTCAACGATCGGGAATACATTCAGCCGCAAAAGCTGCACCGGCTGATGTTCCTGGCCCAGGCCTATTATTCCGTGGCCTATCCCGGGCGCAAGCTGATGCCGGCCACCTTCGTGTCCGATTCGCTGGGACCGGTGGAGCCGACCGTGTTTCATGCCTTCGCCTATGGCCGGCCGCACATGGTCGAGGCCAATCCCATCCCCGACACGGTCGCCCATTTCCTGGACAGCATATGGCGCCGCTTCGGCCAGTACAGCGCCGAGCAGTTGAACCGCAAGCTGGCCGAGCATGCGCCGGTGGCCGAAGCCATGACCAAGGGACTGGGCGAGGAAATCCCGCTGGCCGCCATGGTGAAGTTCTATGGCGCCGAGGTGGCGAACCGTCGCGGCGGGGGCGCCGCACCGGCGGCGGCCGAGGTGGTCAAGCCGCGCCTGATGCGCTCGCAGGATGGCAAGGCGGTGGCGGTGAAGGCCTGGGCACCCAAGCCGCTGGGCCAGAAATAGAGCATTTTCCGCTCTGACGCAGTCAGGGGCGGAAATGCGATCAGCCAGCGCGGCGCCTGAGCGGCCCCCGCAGGGGGCGCCAGAGGCAGGCCTGGAGATGGTTCCGTGTGAACGGAAACAACTCTAGCCTCGGTTCGGTCCCTGTGCTCAGGCACGGGCCAGCGGTTCGTACCAATCCTGGGGGAATTGTGCTTCGGCGCGCGCGGGGTGATTGAACGGCGCCTTCAGCCCGGCGGGGAAGCGTTCGCCGATCAGCCGGGCATATTCGGCGCGGGCGTCCAGTCCGCGCTTGGCCGCTAGATGGGCGAACCAGCGCACGCCGGCCGCCACGTGGCGAATTTCGTCGTGATAGATCACGTCCAGCGCGGGCGGGGTGATGGTGTCGCCATTGCGGGCCAGCCGCTCGATGGTCACCGGGGTGGTGTCCAGGCCGCGCGCCTCCAGCGTCATGGGCACGACCGCCAGCCGCGCCATCAGGTCGTCGGCGGTCTTTTCCGCCGCCTGCCACAGGCCGTCATGGGCGGGCAGGTCGCCATAGCCGGCGCCCAGTCCCACCAGCAAATCCTGCAACATCGCGAAATGCACGGCCTCGTCGAGCGCCACCTGCACCCAATCGTCCAGGAACGCCTTGGGCATGGCCTCGTGCAGGAAGCGGCAGACGATGTCCCATGCCAGATCGATGGCGTTCAGTTCGATATGGGCCAGGGCGTGCAGCAGGCCGATGCGGCCGCGATCGCCGCCATAGGCGCGCTTGGGCATCTCTTTCGGCGCCAGCAATTGCGGCCGTTCGGGCCGGGCCGGGCGATCGGGGGGAAGGGTGTCGCCCACCTCGGCCACGCGACCGGCGAACCAGTCTTCGGCAAGGGCGCGGGTCAGGCGGCATTTTTCCAGCGCGTCGGCGGTGGACAGGATGGCGGCGGCGGATGCGGTCAGGCTGGTCATGGGCGAAACATCTTGCGGTTTTCGCCAAAAGACAAGCCCGGACCGCAGGGACCGCCGCCGCCGCGCCCGCTGTCAAGCGATCACAGCTCGTGCAGGGCGTTCAGCACGTCCTGGATATGGCCCGACACCTTGACCTTGCGCCATTCCTTGACCACCACGCCGTTCTCGTCGATCAGGAAGGTGGTGCGCTCGATGCCCATGTACTTCTTGCCGTACATGGACTTTTCCTTCCACACGCCATAGGCCTCGCACAGGGCGCCGTCGCCGTCGCTGGCCAGCGCGAAGGGCAGGGAGTGCTTGGCCTTGAACTTCTCATGGCTGGCGATGGAATCCTTGGACACGCCCAGGATTTCCGCCTTGTTGACGGTAAAGCGCAGGTACTCGTCGCGGAATTGCTGGGCCTGGGACGTGCAGCCCGAGGTGTCGTCCTTGGGATAGAAGTACAGAACCAGCCGCTTGCCCCGGTAATCGGCCAGCGAACGCGGGCCTTCGTCGGTTTCGACGCTGAACTGGGGGGCCGGTTGGCCGACGGTCACGGTCATTGCGTTATCCCTCTCCTGTCTGGGGTTTTGGGAACCCAGTCGAGTTGTAAATCCTTGCCGCCTTCAATCAAGTGACGGTTTTACGCATCCGGCCCGATCTTTTGACGCGCCGCCCGGCCCGGCTCGCCGACCATGCGCTCGAACACCTCCAGCGACTGGGTGGCGCAATCATCCATGCGGTCCACCAGCGTCTTGAAATCGGTCAGGCCGGCGGCCTGCACCAGCACGTCGCGCAGGCCGCGCGGCGCGGTCCTTTCGTCGAAGGCGCCGGCGATGGTCTGGCGCAGCACCAACTGCACCGCCGACCACAGCCGCCATGCGGCCACCAGCGCATCCAGGTCGGACCCGGCAAGAACGCCGGCGGCGGCGGCCGCCTCCAGCGCGTCGCGGGTATTGTGGCACAGGATGCCCGGGTGCTGGCGGGCCCAGCGCAGTTGCAGATATTGGGCGGTGAACTCGATGTCAACCAAGCCGCCGCGCAGGTGCTTGACCTCCCAATGGCTGTCGGGCTTGTGCTCGCGCGCCATGCGCTCGCGCATCTCCGCCACGTCCATCACCAGCCGCTCGCTGTCGCGCTCGCGCGTCAGCACGTCGCGGATGACCGCTTCCACCTTGGCGGCGAGGTCGGGCGAGCCGGTAACCACGCGGGCGCGGGTCAGCGCCATGTGCTCCCACGTCCAGGCCGATTCGCGGTGGTAGCGCTCGAACGAGGCGAAGCTGGACGCGATGGGGCCGGAATTGCCCGACGGCCGCAGCCGCATGTCCACCTCGTACAGGGTGCCCTCGGCGGTCTTGGCGGTGAGCGCGTTGACGATGCGCTGGGTCAGGCGGGCATACCACGTGGCCGCCGCCAGTGGCCGGGCGCCGTCGGATTCCTCGACGTCCTCGGGGGTGTCATAGACCAGGATCAGGTCCATGTCCGAGGTGGCGGTCATCTCGCGCCCGCCCATCTTCCCCATGGCCAGGATGCACCAGCCGCCGCCGGGCACGGTGCCGTGGGCGCGGCTGAATTCCTTTTCCACCTGGGGCGTCAGCGCGGCCAGGACGGCGTCGCCGATATCCGAGAACGCGCGCGCCGCCTGATCGGGCGTCAGCAGGTTACGCAGGGTCTGGACGCCCACCTGGAACTTGTGGTCGTTGGCCCAGCGGCGGCTGACGTCCAGCACCTCCTGGAAATCGCCGGCCTCGGCCAGCGCGCGCTCCAGGTCGGCGCGCAGGTCGTCGGCGCTGGGCGGCGGCTCGAAAAACGCCGAGGACACCACCGCGTCCAGCACGGTGGTGTGGCGCGCCAGATGCTCGGCCAGACGGGGCGCGTTGCCCATGATCTCGGCCACCAGTTCCAGCAGCGACGGATTGGAATAGAACAGCGAAAACAGCGGCACGCCGGCCGGCAGCCGCGACAGGAAATCGTCGAAGCGCATGAAGGCGTCGTCGGGTGACACCGTGCTGGCCATGGCGCCCAGCAGCGCGGGGGTCAGTTCGGTCAGCAACTCGCGGGCGCGGGTCGAACGGGTGGCGCGGATGCGGCCGTGATGCCAGCCGCGAATGGTGGAACACACCGCGTCGGCGGTGCCGAACCCCATTTCGGTCAGCGTGCGCACGGTGTCGGGGTCGTTTTCGCCGCCGGTGAACACCAGATTGCCGTGGGCGCCCAGGTCGGGCGAATCCTCGAACAGTTTGGCGTAATGGGCCTCGACCGTCTGCAGGCGGCGGGTCAGCGCCTCCGAGAAGCTCTCGATGTCGGCAAAGCCCATGAACGCGGCCAGCTCCGCCAGCCGGGCCGGCGAATCGGGCAGGGTCTGGGTCTGCTTGTCGTCGATCATTTGCAGGCGGTGCTCCAACTGGCGCAGGAAGCGATAGGCCTCCTCCAGTTCGGCGATCACCTGCGGGTCGGTGTGGCCCAGCTCGGCCAGGGCGTGCAGGGCGTCCAGCGTGCGGCAGCACCGCATCTCGGGCTGGCGGCCGCCCCAGATCAATTGCTGGGTCTGGGCGAAGAACTCGATCTCGCGGATGCCGCCGCGGCCCAGCTTGATGTTGTGGCCGGCCACCGCGATGGTATGGCCGCCGCGAAAGGCGTTGATCTGGCGCTTGATGGAATGGATGTCCTGGATGGCGGCGAAATCCAGCGACTTGCGCCAGATGAACGGGCGCAGGAACTTGAGGAAGCCGGCCCCCACGATCGCGTCGCCCGCCACCTGGCGGGCCTTGATCATGGCGGCGCGCTCCCAGTTCTGTCCGAACCCCTCGTAATAGGATTCCGCCGCCACCAGCGAGATGGCCACCGGGGTCGAGCCGGGATCGGGGCGCAGGCGCAGGTCGGTGCGGAACACGTAGCCGTGCACCGTGCGCTCGTCCAGCATCTTGACCAAATCCTTGGTCATGGCGATCAGGCATTCGGGCAGGCTGCGCCGGCCGGTATAGGCCAGCTTCTCATGGTCGTAGAAGACGATCAGGTCGATATCGCTGGAATAGTTCAGCTCGCGCGCGCCGAACTTGCCCATGCCCAGGACGATGACGCCGCTGTCGCGCTCGGGGTCCTCGGGGAAGGGCAGGGCGAATTCGCCCTTGGCCGCCTCGCGCCGCAGCAGGAAGCGAAGGGAGTGGCGGGTGGCGGCCTCGGCGAAATCGGCCAGCGTCTCGGTGACGCGCTCCAGCGGCCACAGGCCGGTGATGTCGGCCAGCGCCACCAGCAGCGCGGTGCGGCGCTTGGCCACACGCAGCGCGGCCATCAGTTGCGCCATGTCGCGTTCGGCGTCCGCCAGCGCGGCCAGCTCCGCGGTCAGCTCGGCGAAGGCCCGGTCGGGGCCGATGTCCACCAGGCGGCACAAAAAGCCCGGCTCGCACATGCAGCAATGGGTAAGGAACGGCGAATTGCCGAACACCCGCGACAGCAGCGATCTTGCCCTCGAATCGCCAATAATCGCGCGCATGGTGGCGGCAAGGTCGGCGTCCTCCTGCTCGGCGGCAATTTCGTGCCAGCGCTCGAAGCCGCGCTCTTCGGCACCGCTATTGGCGATCAGAGGGAGAGTCCGCTCATCTAGTGGAAAGTTCACCTTGTGCTACCCACCATGTTGTGATTGCTTCACACTGGTGAAATCGCGAGGAGGGGTCAAGTCGGACATGGAGGCTGAACGCTAGTGGTCCACGGCGCCGTCAGAAGTCTGTTCCAGACTCTGGGAGCCCTCGTCGTCGGCCTGTTGATCGCGCTGCCCCTGTTCGTCTGGCGCCTGTCCAGCGGCCCGATAGCGCTCGATTTTCTCACGCCGTATATCGAGGAAGCCCTGACCGCCAAGGACGGCGGCGTTTCCGTGCGCCTGGACACCACCGTGCTGGCGCTGGGACCGGACGGCCGCATGGTGGAAATCCGCGCGGTCAACGTCAGGGCCTATGCCAGCGGGGCGGAGCAGCCCATCGCCACCGTGCCGGAGGTGGCGTTGACCCTGAACGGGCGCGCCCTGCTGAACGGCGTGCTGGCCCCCAATTCCGTCCGCCTTTACAACCCCAGCCTGCGCCTGGTGCGTGATCTCGACGGCCATTTCCAATGGGATGTGGGCCGCAAGGAACAGCAGGCCGCCCCGGGCCAGTCGGACGACGTCGTGCGCCAACTGATTGACGCCTTGGTGGGCGAACCGGACGCGGCGCAGCCCGGCCGTCACCTGCAGCGCGCTGCCGTCGTCAATGCCGACATCCTGGTTGAGGACCGCCGCCTTGGCGTGACGTGGCACGCCCCGGACAGCGATCTGGAACTGCGCCGGGTGCCGCAGGGACTGCAGGTGAACGCCCGCATGCTGCTGGATGTCGGCAACGAGCAAGGGGCGCTGAACGGCACTCTCAACTATGCCAAGGCCAGCGAGACGGTAGAGGCCGAGTTGTGGCTGGCGGGCATCCGCCCGTCGGCATTCGCGACGCTAGGCGGGCCGCTGACCGAACTGAAAGCGCTGGACCTGCCGCTGGCCGGCGTGGTCCGTGCCCGCGGCAACGTCAACGGCACCCTGGAAGCCATCGATTTCGACGTGGCCGGCGGCAGCGGCACGCTGGATCTGCCCGCCCCGGTCGGGATAAGGCGCAACGTGGAATCCGTCTCGCTGCGCGGCGAGGCCAGCGGCGGCCTTTCACGCGCCCGCCTGGACGAGCTGTTCATCGATTTCGGCGGCCCGCGCTTGAGTGTGGCCGCCACCCTCGACGGCGTTGACGGGGCGGCCGAGGTCAAGCTGGACGCCGCGCTGCACGACGTGCCGTTTGACGATTTGGGCCAGTTGTGGCCCGAAGTGGCGGCGCCCAACGCCCGGCAATGGGTGGTCGCCAACCTGTCCAAGGGCATGGCCCGCGAGGCGCGGGCCACCATCTCGGCCCGGTCGCCGTCGGGCACCTTCACCGACCTGATCGTCGAACAGGTCAATGGCGAATTGCGCGGCGACGGCGTCACCGTCAACTACCTGCATCCCATGCCGGTGGTCAGGAACGCCGCCGCCGTGGCCACTTTCGACGCGTCGGACTTCCGCATCGCGGTCAAGGCGGGCGAGGTCTATGGCCTCAGGGTGCAGGACGGCACCATCGTGTTGTCGGGCCTGGACCAGATCGACCAGTTCGCCGATATCGACCTGGTCATCGCTGGTCCGGTGCAGGACGCGCTCAAGCTGATCGACAACAAGCCGTTGCGCTATGCCAGCGCGCTGGGCATCGACCCGGCGGCCGCCGGGGGCGAGGCGGTGACGCGCCTCAAGCTCAAATTCCCGCTGTTGGCCGATCTCAAGCTCGACGATCTGGCCGTCAAGGTTCACTCCTCCACCAAGGGCGTCAGCATTCCCAACGTGGTGATGGGCCAGAACCTGTCGCGCGCCGATCTCGAGATCGACGTGGACGCCAAGGGGCTGGACGCCACCGGCAGCATCGTGCTGGGCACCATCCCGGCCGAGCTGAAATGGCGCGAGAACTTCGCCACCAAGGGGGTGCCGTTCCGTTCGCGCTATCAGGTCCAGGCCGCGCGGGTGGACGAGGAGCAGCGCAAGGCGCTGGGCCTTGACGGGCCTCCCTTCGTCGCCCCGTTCATCTCCGGGCCGGTGGCGGCCCAGGTGGTCGCCACCCTGTATGGCGGCGGGCGCGGGGACATCGAGGCGCGGGTGGACCTGTCGCCCGCCCACATGACCCTGCCGGGCATGGGCTGGCGCAAGGAGGAACGCACCACCGGCGGCGCCCAGGTGCAGGTCAAGCTGGACAAGAACAAGCTGGCCGCCGTGCCGTATTTCGTGGTCAATGCCGGCGACCTGCAGACCAACGGTTCGGTGTCCTTCACCCCCGAGGGCAGCGTGCGGCGGGTGGTTTTCGACCGGCTGGCCTATGGCGGGCGCACCGAGGTGGAAGGCTCGATCGGCTTTCACGCGGGCGCGTTGGACATCTCCATGCGCGGTCCCAGCTTCAACGCCGAGCCGCTGGTGGGCCAGGACGAAAATCAGACCCCGGCCGAAGCCGATGCCGAGGCCGCCCGGCTTGAAGGCCCGCGCGAGAAACCCGACCTGCCGCCCATGACCATCAATGCCCAGGTCAAGACCATGTGGCTGTCCAAGGACGGCAAGACGACCAACGCCACGGTCAGCCTGTCGCGCGACGCCGAGGATTGGCGGACCATGGCCATTCGCGGCACCCTGGACGCCGGCAAGATGTTCTCGCTGCAGCTTCAGCCGGCCCCCGGCAACAAGCGCGCCTTGCGCATCGTGTCGGACGACGCCGGGGCGGTGCTGCGGGCGTTCGGCACCTACGAACACATGAAGGGCGGCCAGTTGGACGTGACCGCCGCCTATGACGACAACCGCGAGGATCAGCCGCTGGCGGGAACCGTCAAGATCACCGATTACCAGATCGTCAACGCCCCGGTTCTGGCCCGCCTGCTGACGGTGGCGGCACTGACGGGCATCCTTGACGTGCTGAAGGGCGAGGGGGTGTCCTTCGCCAATTTGGACGCGCCGTTCACGCTGGCCGATGGTCTGCTGACGGTGCGCGAGGCGCGGGCCTATGGTCCGGCGCTGGGCATCACGGCCAAGGGCGAGATCGACCTGGATCGCGGGCGCATGGCGCTGGAAGGCACGGTGGTTCCCGCCTATGCCATCAATTCGGTGCTGGGCAATATCCCCGTGCTGGGCTGGCTGATCACCGGCGGCGAGAAGGGCGGCGGGCTGCTGGCCTTCAACTACACCATGAAGGGGCCAAGCCAGGATCCCAACGTGATCGTCAACCCGCTGTCGGCGTTGACGCCCGGCTTCCTGCGCAACCTGTTCAACATCTTCGACGACGGCAGCGAAACCGAGGCGCGGCGGCGTCAGCCGGCGGCCAAGCCGCCGGCCGAACAGGGCAATCCCGCTCAGTAACGGGGCGGTTCCGTCCAATAGCCGCGCGGCTGGGGCGCGTAATTGCCGCCCTGCGGCGGCGCGTAATAACCACCCTGCGGCGGGGCGTAGTAGCCCCCCTGCGGCGGGGCGTAATACCCGCGCTGCGGCTGGTTGGCGTACACCTGATCGGCGCGGTCCAGGGACGCGCCGGCCTCCGAGCCGATGAAGGCACCCAGCAGGGTGCCGACCGCGGTGGCGGCTAACTGGCCTTTTCCCTTGCCGAACTGCGACCCCGCCAGGGCGCCGCCGGCACCGCCCAAAAGGGCGCCGCCTGTTTGCTTCGATATTCCGTAGCCGCCGCCGCCCGGTTGGGCGCAGGCCGCAAGCGAAAGCGTCAACGCGGCTGCCAGCATCACTTTGCGCATGGGATCCTCCCTCCCTTGGGGAAGGACGTCGGGCCTTCCCACTGTGTATAGGAATACCCCTTTCGCGTGGCGGGATTTTGGTGCGATTGCGGCATCATCGCGGCATTGCCGGTGATGGCACAAACAAAACGCCCCGGCATTGCCGGGGCGTCTGGTATGGAACCGGGATGGGAACGTCTCAGTTCTGGACCTGCCAACTGCCGTCGGGCTGGCGGCAGGCGGTGCCGAACGAGCGCTGTTCCTTTCCGCCCACGGTGACGGTCTGCTGGTATTCGCGGCAATACTGGCCCGGCGCCTGTTCGTAGGTGCGGGTGGGCGTGACCGTGCCGTAATGGCCGCTGTCGGGGTTGTTCCAGGCGATGGTCTGCCCGCTGCGGGCATTCTCGAACGCATTCTGGCCGGCCTGATTGGCGTGCATCTGATCGGCACGGTCAAGCGAGCTGCCGACTTCGGAGCCGATATAGGCGCCCAGCAGGGTGCCCACGGCGGTCATGGCCAACTGGCCCGTGCCCTTGCCGAACTGCGACCCGGCCACCGCGCCGCCGACGCCGCCCAGGACGGCGCCGCCGGTCTGCTTGGAAATGCCGAAGCCGCCACCGCCACTGCCGCCGTAACCGCCGCCCTGCTGGGCGCAGGCGGCCAGGGACACGGCCATCGCGCAAACCACAACAAACTTCTTCATCGTCATCTCCGCATCCATGGCGCCGCTCACGGGGCGATAGTGCAGACAATAGGCTGGCTTGGTGGCGGAAGGGGGGCGCGATTAAGGCTGAATTCTGGCGGATCGGACGGGATGATACGAAAACGCCCGCCGAAGGGGCGGGCGTCTTATGCAGGCAGGGGCGGGCCGGACTTAGTCGGCCTGCTCGCCGTCCTCGTTGTGATCCACGTACTGGGGCGCCACGGTGCCGGCGCGCGGGCGGGCGAGGGCCACCGCCTTTTCCAGGTCCATTTCCGTGCACAGGCCCAGGGTGACCGGATTGCGCGGCTTGATGTTGGCGGCGTTCCAGTGGGTCTTTTCGCGCACGGACTGGATGGTCGGCTTGGTGGTGCCGATCAGCTTGCACAACTGCGCGTCGGACAGCTCGGGATGGTGCTTGAGCAGCCAGGCGATGGCGTCGGGCCGGTCCTGGCGCTTGGACACCGGGGTATAGCGGGCACCCTTGGGCTTCTGGCGCGGCTGGGGATAATCGGTGATGTTCAGCTTCAGACGCAGATCGGCGTCGGCTTCACAGCGTTCCAGCTCGGCTTTGCTGATCTGGCCGTTGGCGATGGGGTCAAGGCCCACGATGCCGGTCGCGACTTCACCATCGGCGATGGCCTGGACCTCCAGCGGATGCAACCCGCAGAAATCGGCGATCTGCTCGAAGGTGAGCGCGGTGTTTTCGACGAGCCAGACGGCAGTCGCCTTGGGCATGAGCGGCAGGGCCATAAATCCTCCTTCGTGGGCAACGAGCGGACCGCCCGGCGGGGCGGGGGTCCGGGTGCCTGCGGCGGCAACCTTCTGAATGCGCCGTAGTTATATGGGACGACCAACGCGTGGTCAAACTCTTGGGGTAAGTACTCGCCGCTATTCGAAAAAGGGCGGCGCCCCCATCCCGCCTATACCGTCAGCACGATCTTGCCGATATGGGTATTGGCCTCCATCAGCCGGTGGGCGTCGGCCGCCTGGGCCAGCGGGAAGCTGGCATGGACGACCGGGCGGATGGCGCCGGCCCCGATCAGCGGCCATACGCGCTGGCGCAAGGATGCCGCCATGCGCGCCTTGGCATCGTCCGATTGCGGCCGCAGGGTCGATCCGGTCAGCGTCAGGCGCTTGAGCATGACCGGCATGAAATTGACCTCGGCCACGCTGCCTTTCAGGAAGGCGATGGAGACCAGCCGTCCGTCGGCGGCCAGGGCCTTGATGTTGCGCGGGATGTATTCGCCGCCGACCATGTCCAGGATGACGTCCACGCCGCGCTTGGTCTCGGCCTTGATCACCTCGACGAAATCTTCCGCCGTATAGTCGATGGCGCGATCGGCGCCCAGATCGCGGCAGGCCTGGGCCTTGGCCGGGCCGCCGGCGGTGGCGAACACCCGCGCGCCCAGCGCCTTGGCGAGCTGGATGGCGGTGGTGCCGATGCCGCCGGCGCCGCCATGCACCAGCAGCGTCTCGCCGGGCTGGAGGGCGCCGCGCTCGAACACGTTGTGCCACACGGTGAAGAACGTTTCCGGCAGGCTGGCGGCCTGCACCATGTCGAAGCCGTCGGGGATCGGCAGGCAATGGCGGGCATCCACCGCCACGTATTCGGCATAGCCGCCGCCGGCCACCAGCGCGCACACCGCCTCGCCCACGGCGGGGGCGGTCACGCGGTCGCCGAGCGCGGCCACGATGCCGGCCACTTCCAGGCCGGGCAGGTCGCTGGCGCCGGGCGGGGCCGGATAGGCCCCCTGGCGCTGCAGCACGTCGGGACGGTTGATGCCGGCCGCCGCCACCTTGACCACCACCTGGCCGGGGGCCGGGCGCGGACACGGCCGCGTGGTGGTCCTCAGCACCTCGGGGCCACCCGGCTGGCTGATCTCGACGCAGGTCATGCATTCCGGCAGCATTATCCCATATCCCTCGTCACCTGTCCGTTGCGCGGCCAATCTGGTACGTTCGGGCGGGGATGGCAAGTGCGGAGGCAATCATGGATTGGGATGACCTGGACCCCAATAAGAAGCTGCCGGCGCCCAAGAACCTGGAAATCATGGGGGTTGCCGAGCTGAATGCCTATATCGAGGCATTGGAGGCGGAGATCGCGCGTGCGCGCGCGGCGATCGCCGCCAAGCAATCGGCCCGCGCGGGGGCCGAGAGCTTTTTCAAGAAATAGGGGAGCACCGCCATGCTGAAGGGAAGGACCGCCATCGTCACCGGCTCGACCAGCGGCATCGGCCTGGGAATCGCCCGGGCACTGGCAGCCCAGGGCGCCAACGTGGTGCTGAACGGTTTTGGCGATGACGCCGCCATCGAGGCGCTGCGCACCGGCATCGAAAGCGAGTTCGGCGTCACCGCCATCTACGACAATGCCGATCTGCGCCGGCCCGATGCCTGCGCCGCCCTGATCCATAACGCCGAAATGGCGATGGGGCGGGTGGATGTGCTGGTCAACAACGCCGGCATCCAGCACGTGGCCCCGGTCGAGGATTTCCCGCCCGAGCGCTGGGACGCGGTGATCGCCATCAACCTGTCCTCGGCCTTTCACACCATTCGCACGGCGCTGCCGGGCATGAAGGCGCGCGGCTGGGGCCGCATCGTCAACGTGGCCTCCGCCCATGGTCTGGTCGCCTCGGCCAACAAGGCGGCCTATGTGGCGGCCAAGCACGGACTGATCGGCCTGACCAAGGTGGTGGCGCTGGAAAACGCCGAAACGCCGGTGACTTGCAACGCCATCTGCCCCGGCTGGGTGCTGACCCCCCTGGTCAAGGCGCAGATCGAGGCGTGCGCCGCCGCCGAGGGCGTCGATTTCGACCATGCCCGGGTCGAATTGCTGGGCGAGAAGCAGCCGTCGCGCCGCTTCACCACCCCGGAACAGATCGGCGATCTGGCGGTTTTCCTGTGTTCCGCCGCCGCCGACAACATGACCGGCAGCTCCATCACCATCGATGGCGGCTGGACGGCGCAATAACCCATATCAAAGGGAGATCATGACTAATCCTGAGCCTGCGCGTCGCGCCGACTTCCGTTTCTTTTGCAATATCCAGACCCGTTGGTCCGACAACGACATGTTTGGCCACGTCAACAACGTGGAATATTACCGGTTTTTCGAACTGGCCGTTTGCGAGTTCCTGATGCGGGCCTGCGGGGTGGACCTGCTCAACGCCCCGGTGATCACGTTCGCCGCCGAAAGCCTGTGCCGGTTCCGCCGCCCGCTGTCGTGGCCCCATCCCATCACGGCGGGTCTGCGGGTCGAACATCTGGGCAATTCATCGGTGCGCTACGGCATCGCCCTGTTCGACGACACATCGGACGAGCCGGCGGCCGAGGGGCACTGGGTGCACGTTTTTGTCCGGCGCGACGACCAGCGGCCGACGCCCATTCCCGACAGCGTGCGCGCGGCGTTCGAACGCCACCGTTGATGTGACGATGAAATGAGGGCGCCGGAAACCGGCGCCCTCGGTGCTTACGCCGCCTTTTCGGCGGTGTTGCCCGTGATCGCCTTCGGCGCAGCGGGCGTTGCCGAATCGATCTTGATGGTGCGCGGCTTCATCTGCTCGGGCACCTCGCGCTTGAGCGCCACATGCAGCAGGCCGTTGACCAGATTGGCCCCTTCCACCCGGATGAAGTCGGCCAGTTGGAACCGGCGCTCGAACGAGCGGCCGGCGATGCCGCGATGCAGATACTGGGCGTTCTCGTCCTCGCGATGGGCCTTGCCGGATATCACCAGCGTGTGGTCATGCACGGTGATGTCCAGATCCGCCTCCGCGAAGCCGGCCACCGCCATGGTGATGCGGTAGTCGTCGTCGGAAAGCTTTTCGATGTTGTAGGGCGGGTAGGAGAATGCGGTGTCGTCCAGACGCTGGGCGGCATCCAGCATGCGCGAGAGATGGTCGAAGCCGACCGTCGAACGGAACAGGGGAGAAAGATCAAAGGCTCGCATATCCAGTCCTCCTTTGCGAAGCAACCAGAACAATGGCGACCGCCCGGGGGATGGCCGTCCGCATGGACCGGCCGGGCGCCCCGCGGCGCCATCGCACGGCCCCGTCATGGCGACCGCGCACGACTGAGATAATAGGGTCTTCCCCCTCGTCAAGAGGTCGTAGGAAGGGGTGCCAGCGATTGAAAATCGCGTCGCGGGCGGCCACGTCTCCTCCCAGGAAGCATCGCCTTGGCCGCCTGATCGGGTTCGCCCGACCATGACGGCCGGCTGGGGCAGCTCGCCACGGGAGGTTCCGCCCATGCCGCCGCCTGCCTATTTTCGGCGCACCTATGACGAGACGCTGGACCTGATGATCGAAGCCCGCAACTACATGGCCTATATGGAAGGCCGCGAGCGCCAGCGGGCCGGCGGCGTGGCCGGCCTGCGCCTGTCGTGCGAGGCCATGCGGGTGACATCGCGCCTGACCCAGGTGATGGCGTGGCTGATGGTGCAGCGCGCGGTGCACGAGGGCGAGATCGGGGCCGAGGATGCCCTATCGGAGGCACACCGGCTGTCGGGCGCCGATGTCTGCCTGGACGACACCTTCACGGGCGACCAGAGCCTGCCGGGCGGCCTGCGCAGTCTGCTCGACCGCTCCTTCCGCCTGTATCAGCGGGTGGCGCGTCTTGAGGAGCAGATGGCCGGGCGACTGAACTGAGGGGTCTCCGGGGCGGGTTGTCAGGGCCGGGCGGCGGGCGGTGCCTCGTTCTCGCGCAGGACGGTGATGCTGATGCGGCGGTTGCGCGGCCCGGTGGGATTGGCGTGATCCAGGGGTTCCTGGTCGCTGGCGCCCAGCACGCGGTGGATCTTGCGTTCAGGCACGCCCGAGGCGACCAGGCCGCGCCGCGCCGCCAGCGCACGGTCGGCCGACAATTCCCAATTGCCGTAGCCCGACGGGTCGCGGAAGGGGGTGGCGTCGGTGTGCCCCGACACGGTGATGCGATTGGGCAATTGGTTCACCACGCGCGCGATCATGTCCAGCATGGCCCGGGTGTGGCCGTACATGGCGCTGGAGCCGGACGGGAACATGGCCAGGCCCTCTTGGTCCGTCAGTTGGATGCGCAGGCCCTCGGGCGTGCTGTCCACCAGCAGGTTGCCCTCGAAATTCCGGAGCTCTGGGATGCCTTGCGCCGCCTGCCTCAGCACGGCGGCCGCCTTTTCGAACTGTTCCTGCTCGCGCTCGTAAAGGCGTTGTCTGAATTCCTGTTCCGAGAGGCCCTGCTCGGGTTCCGACGCTTCCGGCGCCTTCGTCAAATCCTCGCCCCCCATGCCCAGGGAGGAGGGGGGGAGACGCTGGACCAACGTGGGAGACGAAGTGTTCGAGGTCTGCGCCCCTTCGCCGATCACCTGTCCGCCCAGGATGCCGCCGGCTCCCGACTGGCTTTTCGACGCCATGGTGGGCGCAAAGTAGTTGGAGATGCCCTGCAATTGCTCCTCGGTGACCGAACTCAGCAGCCACAGCAGCATGAAAAAGGCCCACATGGCGGTGACGAAATCGGCATAGGCCACCTTCCAGGCACCGCCGTGATGTCCGCCGCCGACCACCTTCTTGGTGCGCTTGATGATGATGGGCGAGCGTTCCACGGCGTCCTCGGGGGTAAAACAAAACGATACGGTATCGTTTTATATCATGCGCCGGCATCCGGATGCGCGCAAAATTCTCGACGCGGGGGGCGGTCGCCAATAGCATCGCCACCGGGCGACGCGATAACAGGATTGGCGAGGGCGGTGGCGGTGGTGCGCAAGACGGGCAGGCCGGCGGCGGCGGAAAGCGAGCAGCGGCTCCGGCACATCCTGGATACGGCGCTTGGCACTTTCCTGGGCCAGGGCTATGGCGCCGCGAGTCTGGAGGGCATCGCGGCGGCGGCGGGGGTGGCGAAAACCACCATCTACCGCCACTTCGGCAGCAAGAAGGTGCTGCTGGAAAGGTGCCTGGACGTGGCCACGGCCGATTTCAGGGCGCATCTGACGGAAACCAGCCGGATGCCGCGATCCGCCGAAGACGGCCTGCGGCACATGGCGGGGTGCCTGCTGGACGTCATCTACAAGCCCGACTGCATCAATCTGATGCGGCTGCTTTTCGCCGAATCGCCGCGCTTTCCCGAGTTGGGGCGCGCCTATGGCACGCGGGCGAAAGCCATCTTCATGGACGAGATGGTCGCGTTTCTGGAACGCCACAGGGCGGCCGGGCATTTGGCGGTGGCGGATATTCCCGCGGCGGCCGACCAGTTCCATCATCTGGTGATGTCGGCGCGGTATTTCGATGTCCTGCTGGGTGTGGCGCCGGTTCCCGATTTTGCGGAAAGGGCGCACATCGCCGAACAGGCGGTCCACTTGTTCCTGGCCGCCTACGCGGCATAGGCCGCTATTTCCACTGCACTTCGAACAGCGCGACCGCGTCCTTGAAGCCCTTCATCCATTTCTCGCCGACGGGGCGGAAGGTGCCGGCGCCCTTGCCCACGGTCAGGTCCTTGACCACCGCCGTGCACAGGATCTGGTCGGCATTGGTGGCGTTGCAGACGCGCGCGGCCAACTGCACGGTGGCGCCGAACAGATCGTCCTCCTCTTCGATCGGTTCGCCGGCGTTCAGGCCGATGCGCAGGTGAAGCGCCTGGTTGGGCAGGCGGCCGTTGTGCTGGTTGACTTGGCGCTGGATGCTGACGGCGGCCTCGACGGCGGCGGCGGCGGTGCCGAACGACGCCATGATGCCGTCGCCGGTGTGCTTGATTTCCTTGCCGCCGAACTGGGCCAGCGCGTTGCGCACGATCGAGTTGTGGCGCCGCACCACCTCTTGGGCGGCGGCATCGCCGCGCGCCTGGGTCATGTCGGTCGAGCCCACCATGTCGGTGAACATGACGGTCACGATCTGGGCCTTCTTGTCGCTCTTTCGCGTCCATTCCAGGAAGGCGTCGCGCAACGCCCGATGGGCGCCGCCCTCGTCGCCCAGCATGAAGTCGCCCATGGCGTCGCGGCCGGCCTGAACCACGCCAAGATAGCGCGGCTCCATCAGGTATTCCTCGATCTTCTCATAGAACTTGCGTGCCAGATCGCCGCGCGTGCCCAGGGTTTCCAGGGCCAGGCTGACCAGTTTGGTCTTGGCGCTTTCGCCCAGCTTCTTGAAATCGCACAACGCCTCGACCGCGCCGGCGATGTAGAGGTGAAGGGCGAACTTGGTGAAGGCATCCATGTTGGGCACCAGCACCTTGGCCTGGGCCACGGCACCATCTAGGAAGCGCATGACCGACGGCTCCAGCGATTCGGCGCTGGTGCCTTCGTCCTTCTTGCTGCCCTTCTTGTCCTTGTCCTTGTCCTGTTGCTCCGGGTCCTGCTTTTCCTTCCCGGCCCGGTCCGTCTGCGGCGTCTCCACCGTGTCCCAGGCATCGTCAGGCTTGGCGGGCGGCGTCTCCTCGGGGTCGGGGCGGATTTCCGGCAGGGCCTCGGTGTCGGGACCGGGCAGGATTTCCGGCAGGTCCAGATCGTCCACGGCGATGTCGGCGGCTTTCTTGTCCCGCTCCCTGGCCTTGTCCTCGTCCGGGTCGTCGTCCTCGTCCAGGTCCGCGCCGTCCTTGCTTTGGGCGACCTGCTCCTCCTGGGCCAGCGCCTGGGCGGCCAGCTTGTTCAGCGACTTTTTGACCGCGCGATCGCGCTCGGGGTCCTCCGACGGCGCCGGACCCGAGCCGCCGCCCCAGGAAAAGGTCGGCTTGCGGAATTCGGGGATGGCGGTCTGGCGCGGCAGGAAACGGATGCACAAGGGGACCGCCACCATCAGGAAGGTGGCGACGAACACCGCGAACAGCATTTTTCCATAGCTGTCCGGGGTGACGGTCAGGTTGAAGCCCAGCTTCCACAGCAGCATGATCGCGTTGGGCGTGATCTTGATGCTGAGCAGGGCGACGGCGAGCGCTAGCGCGGTGATCGCCACCAGACGCGCGAACAATTGCCGCGCTTGGGCGGTTTCTTCCTCTGATTTCTTTGAACGGGGAGCGGGGCGGGCGGTGCCGACCGGGCGCGCGGCGGTGCGCGAACCGGACGGACGCGGCGTGGGGGCGCCACTTCGCGCGGATGCCTGGGGGCGCGGCGCCTGTGGCGGTGCCTTGCTCCTGTCCACCGATACGCCGGCGCTGGCGTAGATCTCGGATTCTTCGAACGAATTGTCGTCGGTGTAATAGGTCTCGCGCAGCACGCGCACGCGCATGCTCAGCGTCTGCTCAAGCTCTTTCGCTTCGGAAATCGCGGTTTCCCGCTCGGTTCGCGGGAAGCGCGCATGCAGCATCCACCCACGGCCTTCGAGGACGTATACCTCGTAGTGGACGATGATCATGGCGCCTGGCTACCCCAATTCTCCCGAGCCAATCTTGTCGATGACGGGCCAAGAGAGACGGCTTCCGCTGCGGATTGCTCTACCCGCTTCGGTAAACGAAGTCCACGAAAAAGCAGAAAAGGGCCGCCCAATTGGGCGGCCCAATACATGGCAGAACAGGAACGCGGCGGCCCGGGGGCCGCCGCTGTCACATTACGACTTGATGCCGAAGCTGGCGAAGCGCTTGTTGAACTTCGCGATCTGGCCGCCGGTATCCACCATGCGGTGAACGCCGGTCCAAGCCGGATGGGACTTCGGGTCGATGTCAAGACGCATGGTGTCGCCCGGCTTGCCCCAGGTGGACTTGGTCTTGAATTCGGTGCCGTCAGTCATGACCACGTTGATCTCGTGGTAATCCGGATGAATGTCGTTCTTCATGGCGCACTGCTCCGCAAATCGAAGGCGCCTCTATACAGAAAAGCGCAGGGGCATGCAAGCCTGGGTTTCAGTTTTTTCGGCGCGGATGTCAAAAAGGGGCGCGGTGTTCCGCGCCCCTAGATGTTGTTGGTCGGCCGCCCTCGACCTAGAACGGGTGGCAGTCCATGGTCAGGGTGACCTGCACCGCGGCCAGCAGATCGTCGCGCCGGAACGGCTTGGGCAGGAAGTGCGAGGCGCCGATGGCGCGCACCCGTTCGGCCACGTCGCGTTCGCGTCCCGATACCCCGCCCGGCACCGCCAGCACGCGGGCGCCGGTGAAATTCAGTCTGATCTGCCCGTCCATATCGCCGGTGACGACCAGATCGACCGGCTGGCCGGCATGGGCGCGGCCGGCATCGGTGGCGTCGGTCGCTGTGTCCACCTCGTAGCCGGCGCCTTCCAGAATGGAGCGCAGCGCATGGCGGGCGCGCGCCTCGGTTTCGATGACCAGGATGCGGGTCATTCTTGTTCCTCCCGTTTCGGGCGTGTCGGATCCGCCGCGACCGCCTGCGTGAGACCAGTATTTACGGTTAAGTACCCGCTTGCAAAGTATACTTTGGTGGTCACATCCATCGGGGGGAGGTGCTCATCGCCAAGGGGATAGGCGGCTTGGCGAAGGGGCGTGGGGTCGGCTACCATCCGGCCCCCGGCCGTGCGGACGTGGCCAAGCAACGGAGAGATGGAATGAGTTTGGATGAAAGCCGCTTTGCGGCCCTGGCCGATCAGCTTCTGGAGCGCCTGGGCGACGCCATCGATGACGCCGTGGGCGACAGCGTCGATGTGGACCTGCAAGGCGGCATTCTGACCCTGGGGCTGACCGGCGGCGGCCAGTACATCATCAACAAGCATGGCCCGAACCGCGAAATCTGGATGTCGTCGCCGGTCAGCGGCGCCACTCATTTCGCCTATCGCGACGGACGCTGGGTGTCCACCCGTGACGCCGCCCAAGCGCTCGAGGATATGCTGGCGGCCGAACTGACGGCGCGGTGCGGAGTCGAGGTCGCGTTTTAAGGCGGTTTCGCCACCAATGAAAAAGCCCCGCTTTCGCGGGGCTTTTGCTTATTCCGGCCGGACCAGGACGTGGCGCTTCTTGCCGGCGGTCAGCTTGACCACGCCGTCCTTGAGCGCGTCGTTGCCGATCGCTTCGGCCGGGTCCTTGACGGCGATGTCGTTGACCTTGCCGCCACCGCCCTGGATCAGGCGGCGGGCTTCGCCGTTCGACGCGGCCAGGCCGGCGCGCACGAACAGGGCGAAGGCGGGAATGCCGGCCGCCAGTTCGGCGGCGGGCAGGGCCACGGTCGGCAGATTGTCCGACAGCGCGCCTTCCTCGAAGGTCTTGCGGGCGGTCTCGGCGGCCTCGCGGGCGGCGGCGTCGCCGTGGCACAGCCGGGTGACCTCGTTGGCCAGGATCTTCTTGGCCTCGTTGATCTCGGCGCCCTGCAGCGCCTCCAGCCGGGCGATCTCGTCCAGCGGCATTTCGGTATAGAGCTTGAGGAAGCGGCCCACATCGGCGTCTTCGGTGTTGCGCCAGTACTGCCAGAATTCCCACGGGCTCAGCATGTCGGCGTTCAGCCACACGGCGCCAGACACCGTCTTGCCCATCTTGGCGCCCGAGCTGGTGGTCAACAGCGGGCTGGTCAGGCCGTACAGCTCGGCCTGGTGCACGCGGCGGCCCAGTTCGACGCCGTTGACGATATTGCCCCACTGGTCCGAGCCGCCCATCTGCAGCAGGCACTTGTGGCGCGCCCACAGCTCGGCGAAATCGTAGCCCTGCAGGATCATGTAGTTGAATTCGAGGAAGGTGAGCGGCTGCTCGCGCTCGAGCCGCAGCTTGACCGAATCGAAGGTCAGCATGCGGTTGATGGTGAAATGCTTGCCGTAATCGCGCAGGAAGCTGATGTAGTTGAGCTGGTCCAGCCAGTCGGCGTTGTTGACCATCATGGCGTCGGTGGTGCCGTCGCCGAAGGTCAGGTACTTGGCGAACACCGTCTTGATGCCCGCCATGTTCCTGGCGATGACCTCGTCGGTCAGCATCTTGCGCGCTTCGTCCTTGCCGGTCGGATCGCCGATGCGGGTGGTGCCGCCGCCCATCAGCACGATCGGCTTGTTGCCGGTCTTTTGCCACCAGCGCAGCAGCATGATCTGCATCAGGCCGCCCACATGCAGCGATTCCGCGGTGCAGTCAAAGCCGATATAGGCCGCCGCCGGACCCTCGCTCAGGCGCTTGTCCAGCGCTTCCCAGTCGGTGCACTGGTGCAGGTAGCCGCGCTCGGCGACGACGCGGAGAAACTCGGATCGGGCGGTGCTCATGGCGGGGATCGTTCGGTTGCTTGCGGAAAGGTGGCTCGTTTAGCACAATCGCCGCCTTGTAACAACGTGCCGGGGCAGATGTCGGCCATGACCATGCTTGCGTTGGGACTGATGAGCGGAACCTCGCTCGACGGCGTCGATGCCGCCCTGGTCGCCACCGATGGCGACAGGGTGGACAATCTGGGCGCCGCGCTGACGCGCCCCTATCCCGATGCCATCCGCGCGCGTCTGCGCGCCGTTTTGGGCGGCGTCGGGCCGGTGGCCGAGGTCGAAGGCGAGATCACCCGTTTCCATGCCGAGGTGGTGGCGCAACTGCTCGGGCAGGCCGGCTTGAGCCCCTCCATGGTCGATGTGATCGGCTTTCACGGCCACACCATCCTGCACCAGCCCGACCAGCGCCGCACCTGGCAGATCGGTGACGGCGCCTTGCTTGCGCACCTGACCGGAATTGCGGTGGTCAACGATTTTCGCACCGAGGACGTGGCGGCGGGCGGGCAGGGGGCGCCGCTGGTGCCGGTGTTCCATCGCGCCCTGGCCGCCCGGGTCGAGCGGCCGGCGGCGGTGCTGAATCTGGGCGGGGTGGGCAACGTCACCTGGATCGGTGACGACGACCGCCTGCTGGCTTTCGACACCGGGCCGGGCAATGCGCTGATCGACGATTGGGCCTTGGCCCATACCGGCCGGCCGGTGGACGAAGGCGGTGCGCTGGCCCGCGCCGGGCAGGCCGACGGTGCGCGGGTCCAGGCCTTCGCCAGCCATCCCTATTTCGCGCAGGTGCCGCCCAAATCGCTGGATCGCGACGATTTCCGCCAACTGGCCCACGGGCTGATCGCCGGCATGGCGCCGGCCGACGGGGCGGCCACGCTGACCGCTTTCACCGCGCGCGCAGTGGCGCGGGCGCGCGACCATTTTCCCAGCCCGGCGCGCCGATGGCTGGTGTGCGGCGGCGGCCGCCACAATCCGGCGATCATGGCGGCGCTGGCCGCCGAATTGGCGGTGCCGGTGGAGCCGGTGGAGGTGGTCGGCTGGGATGGCGATGCGTTGGAGGCCCAGGCCTTCGCCTTTCTTGCCGTGCGCTCCCTGCGCGGCCTGCCGCTGACCTTTCCGGAAACGACCGGCGGGCCGCGTCCGTCGGGGGGCGGCCGCCTTCATCCCCGTCCCGAGGGCGGCGGGCGCTGACCGTGGCGCCCGTCCGAGAGAGGGGGCGGCGTTTTCGCTGGACAGCCTCGGGTGTTGGCCTTATCGACAGTCGGCCCGCGCGGCGGCTACCGTTGCCCGCACTGAACCGGCAGGAGTTGATCATGGGCCGTTGGACGCTGGCTATGCTGGGTTTCGTTTTGGCCGCCGCTCCGGCTTATGCCGATCAGGCCAGCGCGGTCCAGGCAGTCAAGGCGCAGCCCCGTGTCGTCGATGCGCGGGTGGACAATTCCGGCAACATGTACGTGCTGGTGAAACCCGAGAACCTGTCCTGGGGGCAATACGCCGCCGCCCTGTGTCATCTCGTGCGGCCGCATCAGGGCCGTATCTTCCGCATCCGAATCGTCGAGCTGACCCAGGCCAATTACAGCAAGCCGCCGGCCACATGGCAGCGGCTGGCCGAGGGCGATTGCAGCCGCTAGACCGTGCTGCCCGACATGTGCATCATGGTTTCGCGGCTGTGACTATGCCCTCGCCGGGCGCCGCCTCCGGCGGCTTGGCCGCGCCCGCAATGGGCGCCAGAGCCACGCGCCTCATGGTGAAGGCGCGCGGCTATAGGCGGCTGAAACGAAGCGAGCGCGGAAACGAAAAACCTCTCCCAGGCGGCTGGGAGAGGTTTTTTCGTATCAGGTCATGGCCGCGGCGAGCGCGGGTTCCGGCACCTGGATCGCCGGCCGTTCGGCCAGGGCGTCGGCCAGGTACTGGTCCACCACCTCGTTCAGCGGGTCCAGATGGGCGCCGAAGAAGTGGTTGGCGCCTTCCACCTGGCGGTACTTGACGCGGATGTTCTTCTGGGCGCCCAGCTTGGTCGCCAGCTTGGACACCGACGCCTCGGGCACCACGTCGTCGGCGGTGCCGTGCACGATCAGGCCCGAGGACGGGCAGGGGGCGAGGAAGGTGAAATCATAGGCGTTGGCCGGCGGCGCCACCGAAACGAAGCCGTCGATCTCGGGCCGGCGCATCAGCAATTGCATGCCGATCCAGGCGCCGAACGAGAAACCCGCCACCCCGCACGCGCCGGCATTGGGGTTGTAGGTCTGCATCCAGTCCAGCGCCGACGCGGCGTCGGACAGCTCGCCCTGACCGTTGTCGAACTTGCCCTGGCTGCGGCCGACCCCGCGGAAGTTGAAGCGCAGGGTCGAGAACCCCTTGCGCACGAACGCATGATAGAGGGTGTAGACCACCTTGTTGTTCATGGTTCCGCCGTGCTGCGGGTGCGGGTGCAGCAGCAGGGCGACCGGAGCGTTGGGCAGCTTGGAATGGTGATAGCGGCCTTCGAGACGGCCGTCCGGTCCGTTGAAAATCACCTCGGGCATTCAGAATCCCCTACCTTATAGCATCATCTTGCCCGTGGCCGCGCCGGAGAACCCCATGGCGGAGAACCCGAGTGGCGGCGTCGGGGAATAAAGTGCGGCGAATGTTGATTGTTGCCGGTCAAACTTGACCAGCTTTGTCGGGCATCTTATATTCACCTTCGACGCGGGCGCCCCCTGATGGGAAATCCCCCCTCACCAGGGGTGCTCAATCGAACGGATAGATTAGCATATTGCCGACCATGGTTTTCAAGAGTCTTCAAGAAGATATCGCATCGATTCGCAGCCGCGACCCGGCGGCGCACTCCACCCTTGAGGTGATTTTGTGCTACCCGGGGCTGCATGCGCTGATCTTTTACCGGCTGGCGCATTGGTGCTGGCGGAACGGGTTGCGGGTGCTGGGTCGGTTCATTTCGCATCTGGCGAAGATCGTCACCGGCATCGAGATCCACCCCGGCGCCACCATCGGCCGGCGGTTCTTTATTGACCACGGCACCGGCGTGGTGATTGGCGAGACGGCCATCATCGGCGACGACGTGACCCTGTACCACGGCGTCACCCTGGGCGGCACCTCGCTGCACAAGGGCAAGCGCCACCCGACCCTCGAGGATGGGGTGATCGTCGGTTCCGGCGCGCAGGTGCTGGGTCCGATCACGGTGGCCAAGGGGGCGCGCATCGGGGCCAATGCCGTGGTGCTGACCGACGTGCCGCCGGGCGTGACCATGGTGGGCATCCCCGCCCGCATGGCCCTGCGCAAGCCGAAGCCGGGCGAGGCGGAGTTCTGCGCCTACGGTCTGGCCGACGACAACATGCCTGATCCGGTGGCCCGCGCCATCGATTCCCTGCGCGGTCAGGTGGACACCCTGTTGCAGCGGGTGGCCGAGCTGGAGGCCGAGCGCCATGGTGCGCCCCGCCCGCAGCCCGCCGCCGACGACGACGACGATGACGAAGCCGAGCCGCCGCAGGCGGCCTCGGGGGCCTGAGCCACTATACGGATGACGGGCGGGGCGGTCGCGCTTCGCCGGAACCAGAACCGGGAGAGCAGACGTGAAACTGAGCACCAAAGGCAGATACGCCGTGATGGCGATGGTTGATTTGTCCAGCCATTCCCAGGGCAGCCCGGTGGCGTTGGCCGATATCGCCGAGCGTCAGGAAATCTCGCTGTCGTATCTGGAACAGCTGTTCGGCAAGCTGCGCAAGGGCGGCCTGGTCAAGAGCGTGCGCGGTCCCGGCGGCGGCTATCTGCTGTCGCGCCCGGCCAACCAGATGCGCATCTCGGACATCATCCTGGCGGTGGACGAGCCTATCCAGACCACCCGCTGCTCGCCCGGCACGCCGGCCGGCTGCCACAACAACAAGGGCCGCTGCCTGACCCACGACCTGTGGGAGGAATTGGGCAACCAGATCTACCTGTACCTGTCCTCGGTGTCGCTGGCCGATGTGTGCGAGCGCCGCATCCTCGGCAGTTCGGGCATTTTCCATGGCGGCAGCACCGCCGCCGCCCAGTAACGCGGGTTCCAGCGCAAGGAGTATGACGTCCGTGTCCCGGTTGGCCTATCTCGACTACAACGCAGGAGCGCCCGTGCGCCCCGAGGTGGTCGCAGCCATGGCCGAGGCGCTGGCTGAGCCGGGCAACCCTTCCTCCGTCCACGGCCCGGGCCGCCGCGCCCGCGCCCGCGTCGAGGCGGCGCGCTCCGCCGTGGCCCTGCTGGTCGGGGCGCAGCCTGCCGGCGTCACCTTCACTTCGGGCGGCACCGAGGCCAACAATCTGGTGCTGCGCGGCTGCGGCCGCCGCCGGTTGCTGGTGTCGGCGGTCGAGCATGCCTCGCTTCGCGAGGCGGCCGAGGTCGAGCTGATCGCGGTCGATGGCGACGGCGTGGTGGACCTGGCGGCGTTGGAGCGCATGCTGGCGGCTGCAGACGAGCCGGCGCTGGTGTCGGTGATGCTGGCCAACAACGAGACGGGCGTCATCCAGCCGGTGGCCGAGGTGGCCCGGCTGGCCCATGCCCATGGTGCCCTGGTCCATTGCGACGCCGCCCAGGCCCCGGGGCGCATGTCGGTCAGTTTGTCGGACATGGATGTCGACTTTCTGACATTGAGCGCCCACAAGCTGGGCGGGCCGGCCGGAGTGGGCGCCCTGGTGGCGGCCAACGCCGATTTTGCGCTGGCACCGATCTTGCTGGGTGGTGGTCAGGAGCGGCGGCGGCGAGCCGGCAGCGAAAACCTGTCCGGCATCGCCGGCTTCGGAGCCGCTGTCCGCCGGGTCGTCGAATGCGGCGACGAGGCCGAGAGGGTGAAGATGCTGCGCGATCGCCTGGAGAAGGTGGTCGCGACCCGGGTGCCGGGTGCGGTGGTGATCGGCGCGGCGGTTGAGCGGTTGGGCAACACCGCCTGCGTGGCCCTGCCGGGGGTGCCCGCCCAGGTGCAGGTGATGGCGCTGGATTTGGCCGATGTGGCGGTCAGCGCCGGTTCCGCCTGCTCCTCGGGCAAGGTGGGCGAAAGCGCGGTGCTGCGGGCCATGGGGCTTGAGGGTGCGGTGGCCGGCTCGGCGATCCGGGTTTCCCTGGGCTGGGCCAGCACCGAGGACGACGTGGAAAAATTCCTGGGCGCGTGGTGCGATCTGGCGCGGCGCAAGGGATTTGAAGTAAAGGACGCGGCGCAAGCCGCCTGAGCGAGAAGGATCGAACGCATGACCGTGGTTGCCAAGAACAACACCATTGGCCGGGCCCCCGGCCAGCCGATCTATCTCGATTACCAGGCCACCACCCCCTGCGATCCGCGGGTCGTGGAGAAGATGCTGCCGTATTTCACCGAAAAGTTCGGCAATCCGCATTCGCGCACCCATCGCTATGGCTGGGAAGCCGAGGAAGCGGTCGAGATCGCGCGCGAGCAGGTGGCCGCCATTATCGGCGCCGACGCCAAGGAGATCATCTTCACCTCGGGCGCCACCGAGTCCAACAACCTGGCCATCAAGGGCGTGGCTCACTTCTACAAGGACAAGAAGGACCACATCGTCACCGTGGTGACCGAGCACAAATGCGTGCTCGATAGCTGCCGCCACCTGGAGCAGGAGGGCTTCAAGGTCACCTATCTGCCGGTGAAGGCCAACGGTCTGGTCGATCTGGCCGAGCTTGAGGCCGCCATCACGGAACGCACCGCCATCGTGTCGGTGATGGGTGTGAACAACGAGATCGGCGTGATCCAGCCGCTGGCCGAGATCGGGGCGCTGTGCCGCAAGAAGGGCACCTTCTTCCACACCGATTGCGCCCAGGCCGTGGGCAAGATCCCGCTGGACGTCAACGCCATGAACATCGACCTGATGTCCATCTCGGGCCACAAGATCTATGGTCCCAAGGGCATCGGCGCGCTTTACGTCCGCCGCCGTCCGCGCGTGCGCCTGGTGCCGCTGATCAATGGCGGCGGTCAGGAGCGCGGCATGCGCTCGGGCACGCTGGCCACCCCGCTCTGTGTCGGGCTGGGCGAGGCGTGCGCCATCGCCAAGGCCGAGATGGGAACCGAGGCCGAGAACCTGAAGCGCCTGCGCACCCGCCTGCTGGGCGGCCTGCAGCAGCGCCTGCCGGAAATCTACATCAACGGCGACATGGAAAGCCGCATCCCGGGCAACCTCAACATCTCGTTCGCCTTTGTCGAGGGCGAGGGGCTGATGATGGGCATCAAGGATCTGGCGGTGTCGTCCGGGTCGGCCTGCACCTCGGCGTCGCTGGAACCCTCCTATGTGCTGCGGGCGCTTGGCCTTGACGCCGAGATGGCGCATACCTCGATCCGCTTCGGCCTGGGCCGCTTCACCACGGACGAGGACATCGACTACGCAATCGACCATGTGGTCGCCGCGGTGGAACACCTGCGCGCCATGAGCCCGCTGTGGGACATGCACCAGGAAGGCATCGATATTAAGTCGATCCAGTGGGCTGAACATTGAGCCTTGCCCCATAGCGGTTTAGAATAATTCCGACTTGGTCGGTAAGGTTTGGAGGAAGAAATGGCTTACAGCAGCAAGGTCGTCGACCACTACGAGAACCCGCGCAACGTGGGCGCTCTGGACAAGGACGCCGCCGACGTCGGCACCGGTCTGGTGGGTGCCCCCGCCTGCGGCGACGTGATGAAGCTGCAGATCAAGGTCAGCGCCGAAGGCATCATCGAGGACGCCAAGTTCAAGACCTTCGGCTGCGGCTCGGCTATCGCGTCCAGCTCGCTGGTGACCGAATGGGTCAAGGGCAAGACGCTGGACGAGGCGGCCGCCATCAAGAACACCGACATCGCCCACGAGCTGGCGCTGCCGCCGGTCAAGATCCATTGTTCGGTGCTGGCCGAGGATGCTATCAAGGCCGCCATCAAGGATTACAAGACCAAGGCCGGCATGGGCGACGACAAGGCGGCCGAATAGGCCGCCCGCCGTCCGCCACGGGTACCGAGCACAAGGGGATTGCAGGCCATGGATATGAAGGCACCCATCTCGATCACCGACACCGCCGCCGAGCGCGTCAAGCTGCTGCTGGAAAAGCGGGGCAAGCCCAGCGCCGGCATCCGCATCGGGGTGCGCACCAAGGGCTGCTCCGGCATGTCCTACACGCTGGAATACGCCGACGAGAAGTCGCAGTTCGACGAAGTGGTCGAAATGAAGGGCGTCACCGTGCTGATCGATCCCAAGGCCAGCATGTTCATCTTCGGCACCGAGATGGACTGGGTCGAGGACAAGATGCAGTCCGGTTTCGTGTTCCGCAATCCCAATGAAAAGGGCCGTTGTGGCTGTGGCGAATCGTTCCACGTCTGAGGCGCAGGGGTTTCCGGGGGAAAAGGACCAGGGGAAAAAGGGTATGAACGCGTCCGCCATCGCCGCAATCGTTCCGTGCTGGTCCTGCAAGGGGCCGGTGGCGTCGCGCGCGCTGTTCTGTTCCGTGTGCGGGGCGGTGCAAGGGCCGGGGGCCATCGATCACTTCGCCCGCCTTGGCCTGCGCCCGACCTTCGAGATCGACGCGGACGAGCTGGAGCGGCAGTATTTCGGTTTTCAGCGCCGGCTTCATCCCGACCGTTTCGCCGCCAAGTCGCCCAAGGAGCGCGCGCTTTCGCAAAGCCAGGCCACCGCGCTGAACGAGGCCTATGAGACGCTGAAGGACCCGCTCAAGCGCGCCGCGTACTTGCTGGAACTGCTGGGGCGCAAGGTGGACCTGACCGCCTGCGGCACCATCTCGGACCCCGTGCTGCTGATGGAGCAGATGGAAAAGCGCGAGGCGCTGGCCGAGGCGGACACAAGCGAGCGCATCACCAAGCTGTCGGCCGAGGCCGACGCCGAGGTTCTGGCGGCGCAGTGCCATATCTCGGCGGCGTTCGCGGCGAATGATCTGGAGAAGGCGGCAAACCTGACCATCCGGCTCAAGTACCTGACCAAGCTGGCGGAAGAAGCCCGCAGCAAGAAGACCCGCCTGACCCGCGCGCTGCGCTGACGCCGTCGCGTCCGCCTTCGCCCGCGCGCGTTCGCGCGCCCTGTAGCATCATCAGAGAGGATTTCCCATGTCCGACGGCCTCGTCCTGCTTCAATTGCATGAACCGGGTGAAACCCCGGCGCCGCATGAAAGGGAAGCGGGGGCGGCGGTGGGCATCGACCTGGGCACCACCAATTCGGTGGTGGCGCTGTCCTTCGACGGCGAGGTCGAGGTGCTGCGCGGCACCGACGGCCGCGCGCTGATCCCCTCCATCGTCCATTACCGCGATGACGGCTCGGTCGAGGTGGGCGCCGAGGCGCGCAAGGCCATTCTGGAAAATCCCGACCACGTGGTGTCCTCCATCAAGCGCCTGATGGGCCGCGGCATCGAGGACGTGAAGGCGCTGGCCGGCACGTTGCCCTATACTGTCGAGCACAGCCCCGACGGCGGCATGGTGCGCCTGAAGGTGGCCGGGCGGGTGATGACGCCGGTGGAGATCTCGGCCGACATCCTGCGCGCCATCAAGGCCCGCGCGGAAGAGGCGCTGAGCGGCCGTCACGTCAGCCGCGCGGTGATCACCGTTCCCGCCTATTTCGACGATGCCGCCCGCACGGCGACCAAGGACGCCGCCCGTCTGGCCGATATCGAGGTGCTGCGGCTGGTCAACGAACCCACCGCCGCCGCGCTCGCCTATGGTCTCGACAACAGCGTCGAGGGGCTGTACGCGGTCTACGATCTGGGCGGCGGCACCTTCGACATTTCCATCCTGAAGATGGAAAAGGGCGTGTTCCAGGTCAAAGCCACCGGCGGCGACGCCGTCTTGGGCGGCGACGACATCGACCATGCGGTGGCCGAGCATTTCCTGGCCGCCCGCACGGCCGAACTGGGCGAGGAGAGCATTTCGGCGGGCGAGGCCAAGCAGGCGCTGATGGCGGCGCGCGTCGCCAAGGAATGCCTGACCGGCCGCGACGCGGGCGAATGGATGATCGAGGTGGACGGCAAGCCGTCCCGCCACGCGTTGGACCGCGCGACGCTGGAGCGATTGGCCGATCCCTTCGTCGGTCGCACCATCGACATTTGCCGCAACGTGGTCGAGGATGCCGGCATCGAGGTGTCCGACGTCAAGGGCGTGGTGCTGGTGGGCGGTTCCACCCGCATGCCGCTGGTGCGCCGGCGCGTGGCCGAGTTCTTCGGCAAGGAGCCGTTGAGCGACATCAACCCCGACGAGGTGGTGGCGGTCGGCGCCGCCCTTCAGGCCGAGGCGCTGACGCGCGGTTCCGACACCCTGTTGCTGGATGTCACGCCGTTGTCGCTGGGTATCGAGACCATGGGCGGCATCGTGGAAAAGGTCATTCCGCGCAATACCCCCATCCCGGTCGCCATGGCCCAGGAATTCACCACCTATCAGGACGGCCAGACCGCCATGGCCATCCATGTGGTGCAGGGCGAGCGCGAGATGGTGGATCAGAACCGCTCGCTGGCGCGTTTCGTGTTGCGCGGCATTCCGCCCATGGCCGCCGGTGCCGCCCGCATTCGCGTCGCCTTCCAGGTGGATGCCGACGGCCTGCTAACCGTCTCGGCCACGGAATTGACCACCGGGGTGGAACAGCAGGTGGCGGTCAAGCCGTCCTATGGCCTGTCCGAGGACGAGATGGCCAACATGCTGCGCGCTTCGATGGAAAATGCCCGCGACGACATGACCCAGCGCTTGCTGGCCGAAGCGGTGGTGGAAGCCCGCCGCTCGGTGCTGGCGGTGAATTCCGCATTGTCCGCAGATGCGGACCTCTTGTCGGATGACGAGCGGCAGGGTATCGATGCAGCCTTGAAGCGTGTCGACCAGGCGTGCGCGGGAACCGACCGCGACGCCGTCACCGCGGCGGTCGAGCAATTGGAGGCTGCCACCAAGTCCTTCGCTGAAAAGCGCATGGACCGGGGCATCCGCCAGGCGCTGGCCGGCGTGTCGGTGGACCGCCTCGACGACGCCCTGGGGGGCGACGACTGAACCGTTGGGGATCGAACCACCCGGGCGCCGACCGTACCAAACCCGCGCCGGGGTTTAGCCAAGGATTGCGTTACATGCCCAAGATGACCTTTATTCAGCCCGACGGCGCCCGCCTTGAGGTGGAGGCCCCGGAGGGCCTGTCGGTCCTGGAGATCGCCCACCGCAACAAGGTGGACCTGGAAGGCGCCTGCGAAGGCTCGCTGGCTTGTTCGACCTGCCACATCGTGGTGGCGCCCGAATGGTACGACAAGCTCAAGGCCGCGTCGGAAGACGAAGAGGACATGCTGGACCTGGCCTTCGGCCTGACCGGCACCTCGCGCCTGGGCTGCCAGATCATCTTCAACAAGGACCTGGACGGGCTGGTGGTCAGCGTGCCGGCCGCCACCCGCAACATGGCGGTCGACAAGAAGTAACGGGGAAAACACGCAATGAAGTGGACGGACGTCCTCGACATCGCCATCGCGCTTGAGGAACACCACGCGGACGCGGATAACGTGAACCTGCGCTTCACCGATCTGCATGCGTGGGTGTGCGCGCTGCCCGGGTTCGAGGACGATCCCAACAAGTCCAACGAAAAGATCCTCGAGGCCATCCAGATGGCCTGGATCGACGAGCGGGACTAGGGACCCACAGTCCATGGTGCGTCGTGGCCGGGCTTGACCCGGCCATCCACGTTTTTGCGGCCCGGCAGCGGGCGGGACCAGGGCATGATCCACGGCATCCCCCTTGAGGACATCATCGCCTTCGGCGTCTTCATGACGCTGTGGGTGGGCTATACCCTGCTGGCCGAGCACCGCACCCTGCTGGGGCGGTCGTTGTCGGCGGTGATGGTGCGCCATCGCCGGGCCTGGATGCGGGCCATGTGCGACCGCGAGAACCGGGTTGCCGACACGTCGCTGGTGGGGGCGCTGATGCGCTCGGTGGCGTTCTTCGCCTCGGCCTCGATCCTGGTGCTGGGCGGCTTGGTGGCCCTGATGGGGTCGGGCGAGCGCGCCTTCGCGGTCTACCGCGAATTGCCGTTCGCCGGCTCGTCGGGGCTGGAGGCGTTCGAGATGAAGGTGCTGCTGCTGGCGCTGGCGTTCGTCTATGCGTTTTTCCAATTCACCTGGTGCCTGCGCCAGTTCAATTACTGCTGCATCATCATGGGCGCCGCCCCCGCGCCGGGCGAGGAGGGCATGCTCAAGGAAGTGTTCGCCAGCCACGCGGCACGCCTGCAAAGCCTTGCCGCCAACAGCTTCAATCGCGGCCTGCGTGCCTATTACTTTGCCTTGGCCATGATGCTGTGGTTCGTCAACACCTGGGTGTTCCTGGCCGCGGCGGCGGTGGTGGTGGCGGTGCTGTATCGCCGCGAGTTTCATTCCAAAAGCCTGTCCACGCTGGCCGACGCGCTGGGAGCGAAGTAATGGGCACCAAGGGCCGCATCGTCGTCGCCATGTCGGGGGGCGTGGATTCGTCGGCCACCGCCGCGCTGCTGAAGGAGCAGGGCTGGGAGGTGGTGGGCGTCACCCTGCAATTGTACGACCACGGGGCGGCCGTGTGCCGGACCAAGACCTGCTGCGGGTCCAAGGACATCCACGACGCCCGCGCGGTCGCCGACGCACTTGGCATCGCCCATTACGTCATGGACATGGAAACCACCTTCCGGGCCGACGTCATCGACCCGTTCGCCGAGTCCTATCTGCGGGGCGAGACGCCGATCCCGTGCGTGCTGTGCAACCAGACCGTCAAGTTCCGCGACCTGTTCCAGGTGGCCCGCGACCTGGACGCCGACGCGCTGGCCACCGGCCATTACGTCCGGCGCGAGGAGGGCGAGGACGGTCCCGTCATGCTGCGGGGCGTCGATCCGGCGCGCGACCAAAGCTATTTCCTGTTCTCGACCACCCGCGAGCAACTGGCCTTTCTGCGGTTTCCGCTGGGCGGCATGGCCAGCAAGGACGACACCCGCGCCATCGCCGCGCGCCACAACCTGCCGGTGGCGGCCAAGCGCGACAGCCAGGACATCTGCTTCGTCCCGGACGGCGATTACGCCGGCCTGGTGCATCGTCTGCGCCCCGGCGCCATCGAGGGCGGCGAGATCGTCCACGTGGACGGCCGCGTCCTTGGACGCCATCACGGCATCGTTCATTACACCATCGGCCAGCGCAAGGGGCTGGGCCTGGGCGGCGGCGACCCGCTTTACGTGGTGCGGTTGGATGCCGACAGCCGGCGCGTCGTCGTCGGCCCGCGTGAGGCGCTGGCGCGCACCACCATCCGCCTGCGCCAGGTCAATTGGCTGGGCGGGGCGGAGAGCGAGGACATCGCGGTGGAAGCGCGGGTGCGGTCAACCCGCCCGCCCAAGCCGGCGCGCCTTGCCCGCCACGCCGACGGCACCGCCACGGTGGTGTTGGACACCCCCGAAGAGGGCGTCGCCCCCGGCCAGGCATGCGTGTTCTATCGCGGCGAGCGGGTGTTGGGCGGCGGCTGGATCGTGTCTGCCTGCTGATTGGCCTGGAACTCTCTCTGCCTAAAAGTTAAGCTAAGGCCCTCCGCCACCGATCACCCACACGCAAGGAGTTGGGAATGGAGTCGGTTGAGGAGTTTCTGGTCTACGCAGCCCGGCTGGAACAGGAAGCGGCGCTTCGCTTCGACGAACTGGCGGACGTGGCATCGTCCTTCGCCAATACCGAGGTGGCGGCCTTTTTTCGCCAGATGGCGCATTTCTCGCGCCTACACCTGGACGAGGCACGCCGGCGGGGCGGTTTTCGCGACCTGCCCGAAATAAGGCCCGCCCAGTTCCAATGGCCCGACCTGGAAAGCCCCGAGGCGGCGGCCATCTGGGGGGCCGATCCCAACATGGACGTGCATCAGGCCATGGCCGTGGCACTGGAGGCCGAGCGGCGGGGGCTGGCCTATTACCAGGGCGTACTGGACGCGAGCACCGATCCCGAAATCACGGCGATGGCGCGCGAGTTCGTCGAGGAGGAGGCCGAACACGTGGCCGCCATCGAACGCTGGCTTGAGCGGTTGGCGGCCTAAGCCTTCGCCCGGCAAGGCAATGGCTCTGGGGCTGGGCCGTGACGTCGATCGCGGTGGGTGTCACGGCCTGACCCAGCCTCAAACATCAGCCGGCCGTGCCGGCCTCGCACAGCTTCCAGTCGTCGCCCTGCAAGGCGAACAGCATGAACATCTTGTTCTTTGGCGTGCTGTCCACCACGACCCGCAGGCGCGAGCCGGCGCAGGCGCCGCCGATGGCCTGGGGCGGCGTCTTCACGTGTTTGGAATTGAGGCAGCCATAGGTGGATTTGGGAATGTCGCCGACCGGCTTGACCGGCTGGCCGTTGACCCGGAGCGCATAGCTGTCCTTGCCACCCTGGACGCGGCCAAGCACGTCGATGGTGGCAAAGCGCGAGCGGTAATGACCGGCGGTCATGTCGCCGTCATTGGCGGTGTTGGCCAGCGGGCGGAAGGAAATGGCGGCGCAGGCGGGCGGCTTCTTGTCGGCGGCCAGGGCGGGCGATGCCGCCAGGACGGTGGCCATGGCCAACAGGGCGGCATGGGCTTTGAGCATGGGCGAACTCCCTGTGGTGCCGTGACATTTCGCCGCAAACCGCCTGGGCCGGCAATGGTGCGAAAGCCCTATGGCAACGCGCCTTGACTATGAGGCGCGTTGCTCCGGCGCCCATGTGTGGACGGCCAAGAGGCCGGAGGCGGCGCCCGGCGAGGGCAAAATACCATGATGCCCTTTTTGGGCATCACGGTCTAGCTGTGAAGTCTCAGGAGGTTGCCCACTCGATCTGATCCGTGGAAGCTGAAGTTGCGACACTTTGGCTACTGAGGGGGACCGAATGGGCATCCACAAGAATGCCGTTCTGACACCGGCGGGTCGAGAGATTCTGGTGCGGCGTGTTTTGGACGAGGGACACACCCCCATGGCGGTGGCCATCGCCATGGGGGTGTGCGTCCGCACTGTCCGTAAATGGGTCGGGCGCTTCCAGGCCGAGGGCGTGGCGGGCTTGCAGGACCGCTCGTCGCGGCCGCACAGGTCACCGGCGCGGACGCCCGCTCCCATT
>JAFAAW010000110.1 GCA_023426365.1 Pseudomonadota bacterium | reverse complement strand
CGTCTTCTTGCCCTTGGTCGGCTTGCCCCACGGGGTGACCGGGTGACGGCCGCCCGAGGTACGACCCTCACCACCACCATGCGGGTGGTCGATCGGGTTCATGGCGACGCCGCGGACGTGCGGACGGAAGCCCAGCCAGCGGGTGCGGCCGGCCTTGCCCAGCGAGACGTTCTGCTGGTCCGGGTTGGACACGGCACCGATGGTGGCCATGCACTCGCCGCGGACGACACGCAGCTCGCCCGAGGACAGGCGGAGCTGGGCGTAGCCCTGATCCTTGCCGACCAGCTGCACGTAGGTGCCGGCCGAACGGGCGATCTGACCGCCCTTGCCCTGCTTCAGCTCCACGTTGTGCACCACGGTGCCGACGGGGATGTTCTTCAGCGGCAGCGCGTTGCCCGGCTTGATGTCGACCTTGTCGCCGGCGATCACGGTGTCGCCGACCGCCAGGCGCTGCGGAGCCAGGATGTAGCTCTTCTCGCCATCGGCGTATTCGATCAGGGCGATGAAGGCGGTGCGGTTCGGGTCGTATTCCAGACGCAGAACGGTCGCGGCCACATCGAGCTTGTTGCGCTTGAAGTCGACCAGACGGTAGCGGCGCTTGTGCCCGCCGCCACGGAAGCGGACGGTGATGCGGCCGGTGTTGTTGCGGCCGCCCTTCTTGCGCAGACCCTCGGTCAGGCTCGCCTCGGGCT
Organism: Pseudomonadota bacterium; assembly: GCA_023426365.1. GTDB lineage: Bacteria > Pseudomonadota > Alphaproteobacteria > Rhodospirillales > Magnetospirillaceae > Magnetospirillum. The sequence continues at coordinate 2,201 of JAFAAW010000110.1, read as the reverse complement.
TGCCCTTCCACAGCTCGGACCGATCGACGGTGACGAGCTGACGCTGGCCCGGGGTAGTGGGCTTGTAAGTCTTGAGACCCATGGCGTTAGACTCCCGTCGTCACGTCGATGGTGTTGCCCTCGGCCAGCGTGATGATCGCCTTCTTGACGTCAGAACGCTGACCGACGCGGCCGCGGAACCGCTTCACCTTGCCCTTGGAGACCAGGGTGTTGACGGCGGTGACCTTCACCCCGAACACACCCTCGACGGCCGCCTTGATTTCCGGCTTCGAGGCATCCAGCGGCACCTTGAAGGTGACCTGGTTGTGCTCGGAGCCCATGGTGGCCTTCTCGGTGATCACGGGAGCGCGGATGATGTCGTACATCCGCTCCTTCGAGATGGTCTTGCTCATTTCAGGCGCGCCTCCAGGGCAGCGACCGCGTCCTTGGTGAGAACCAGGGTGTCGCGACGCAGGATGTCGAACACGTTGGCACCGACGCTCGGCAGCACGTCCACGAACGGGATGTTGCGCGAGGCCAGGGCGAAGTTGTCGTCCAGCGCCGGGCCGTCGATCACCAGGACCGAACCCCAGCCAAGCGCCTTGAGGCGGGTGGCCAGTTCCTTGGTCTTGGGAGCCGACAGCTTGGCCTGATCGAGGACGATCAGCTTGCCTTCGGCGGCCTTGGCCGACAGGGCGGTCTTCAGCGCCAGGGTGCGGACCTTCTTCGGCAGGTCGAAGGCGTGGCTGCGCACGACCGGGCCGAAAATGGTGGCGCCGCCGCGGAACTGCGGGCTGCGCAGGCTGCCCTGACGGGCGCGACCGCCACCCTTCTGATTGAAGGGCTTCTTGGTGGTGCCGGAGATCTCGGAGATCCCCTTGGTCTTGTGAGTGCCGGCGCGGCGCTTCGACAGCTGATAGCTGACCATGCGGTGCAGCAGATCGGTGCGAACCGCGACGCCGAACACCTCGTCAGCGAGCTCGATCTCGCCGACGGCCTTGTTGTCCAGGCTGATAACGTTCGTCTTCATCGCGCTTATCCTTACTCGCCGGCGGGGGCGGCGGCCTTCAGCGCGGCCGGGAACGGCACGCCCTCAGGCAGCTTGCGCTTGACCGCGTCCTTGACCAGGACCCAGGAACCCTCGGCGCCGGGAACCGAACCCTTGACCAGGATCAGGCCGCGCTCGGCATCGGTGGAGACCACCTTCAGGTTCTGGGTGGTGACCTGTTCGTCACCCAGGTGGCCGGCCATCTTCTTGCCCTTGAACACCTTGCCGGGGTCCTGGCGCTGGCCGGTCGAACCGTGCGAGCGGTGCGACACCGACACGCCGTGGGTGGCTTCCAGGCCGCGGAAGTTCCAGCGCTTCATGCCACCGGCAAAACCCTTACCGATGGTGGTGCCGGTGATATCCACGAACTGGCCGGGGATGAAATGGGCGGCCGACAGCTCCACGCCCACCTCGAGAACGTTCTCGGGGGAAACGCGGAATTCGGCGAGCTTCTTCTTGGGCTCGACCTTGGCGTTGGCGAAGGTGGTGCGCTGCGCCTTGGCAACGTTCTTGACCTTCGCGGCGCCGGCGCCGAGCTGAACGGCCACATAGCCGTCCTTTTCCACAGAGCGGGTCGAGACCACCTGCACGGTGTCGACCTTCAGCACGGTGACGGGCACATGGGTGCCGTCCTCGGTGAAGATCCTCGTCATGCCGACCTTCTGGGCGATGAGACCGGATCGCATCGTGTTGGTTCCTTAGAGCTTGATCTCGACGTCGACGCCGGCGGCCAGGTCGAGCTTCATCAGCGCGTCCACGGTCTGCGGCGTCGGGTCAACGATGTCCAGCAGACGCTTGTGGGTGCGGATCTCGAACTGCTCGCGCGACTTCTTGTCGATGTGCGGGGAGCGGTTGACGGTGAACTTCTCGATCCGGCTGGGAAGCGGGATCGGTCCGCGCACCTGCGCACCAGTCCTCTTGGCGGTATTGACGATCTCGCGGGTGGACTGGTCCAGCACGCGATGATCGAACGCCTTGAGGCGGATACGGATGTTCTGGCTTTCCATTTCACGTCATCCGTTAAATCGGATCGGCGCCCCGGGAAAATCGGGGCGCCGATCGGTTTGAATCTCGTTTCGGTTCAAAGAACCTCCCGCAGTCAGCCCCGCCGTGATCAGCGGAACAGGGACTCTTGCGGGAACGGCCGAAGCCGGAAGCCCCGGTTTATACAGAA
>JAFAAW010000093.1 GCA_023426365.1 Pseudomonadota bacterium | reverse complement strand
ACCGGCCCGCCGGCATGGGCCAGCACCTGGCCCTTCAGCACGCGCTCGCCGGCGGCGACCACCGGCTCGGCGGGGGCGCCGATATGCTGCTGCAGCGGCAGGTACAGCCGGTCGGGCAGCGGCAGGGCGACGATGGCGGACTCCGAGGTGCGGTCCTTGCGGTAGTCGGGATGGATGCCGCCGCGCACGGGAAACAGCTTCATGGCCGATGGCTCCTTAATGCGCGGCGTCTTGCGGCTTGTCCCAGTGCCAGGTGCCTAAGGTGGCCGGGACCTTGCACATGGTGATCGCCTCGGTCGGGCAGATCTTGAAGCACTTGGCGCAGCCGTGGCACTGGTCGGTGATCACGGTGTGCACATGCTTGAGTGAGCCGACGATGGCGTCCGACGTGCATTCGCCGATGCAGCGCAGGCAGCCGATGCACAGGTCCTCGTTGATGACGGCGTATTCCGGCCCCTTGTCCTCGTGCTCGGTTAGATCGGCGGCGACGCCCAGCCGTTTCGCCAGCGCTTCCGCCACCGCCTTGCCGCCCGGCGCGCACAGGGTGACGGGGGCGTGCTCGTGCGCCAGCGCGGCGGCGTATTGGGCGCAGCCCACATAGCCGCACTGGCCGCATTGGGAACCGGGCAGCATGCCGGCCAGTTCCTGCTCGACCGGGTCTTCCTCGACCGCCAGCAGCTTGGCGGCGACGCCCAGCAGGCCCCCCAGCGTCACCCCGATCACCGTGAGCGATCCAACGTCCATCAACATGCTGGCACTCTCCTACTTGGCGCCCATGCCGGAAAAGCCCATGAAGGCCAGCGCCAACAGGCTGGCGGTGATGAAGCCGATGGGCGGGCCGGCGAACAGGCGCGGCACGTCGGCCAGGGCGACGCGCTCGCGCAGGCCCGCGAACAGCACCATCACCAGGCTGTAGCCCAGCGACGAGGCAAAGGCGAACAGGGTGGAATCCATGAAGCCGTACCTGCCCTCGACCAGCAGCAGGCACACGCCCAGCACCGCGCAATTGGTGGTGATCAGCGGCAGGTAGATGCCCAGCAGCTTGAACAGCGTGGGCGAGAATTTGCGAAAGATCGCCTCGTTCAACTGCACGGCCGCCGCGATCACCAGGATGAAGGTGACGGTGCGCAGGTAGCCCAGGCCATAGGGTTCCAGCAGGAAGCGTTCCAGCGCCCAGTCGCCCATGGCCGAGATGGTGATCACGAAGGTGCAGGCCGCGCCCATGCCGATGGCGGTGTCCACGCGGGTGGTCACGCCCATGAACGAGCACAGGCCCAGGAAGCGGGCCAGGATGACGTTGTTGACCAGGGCCGCGCCGACGATCAGCAGAATGATGTCCTGCATGGGTGTCTTCCTAACAGCGATCCGCGCAGCCGGCGTCGGGGCCTGCGGCACGGCGAAGGTATTGCGGGGCGTACTCGCCCCGTTTGGCGAAACGCAGCGATTGCAGGCGCACCATCGCCAGACCGGCGGCCAGGCCGCCCAGGGTCGCCAGCGCCGCCGCCAGATCGCCGCCGCCCATCTTCTGGACGGTGACGCCGGCCACCAGCATGAACAGCAGCGGCAGGCCGTAGGCGGTCAATGCCGCGCGGCGCACGCTGGCCTCGGGGGTGCCGACCACCACGCGCTCGCCCACGCGCAAGCCGTGATCGTCGGGCAGGCTGAACCGCCGCGCCACCAGCCGGGCGCTGCCCGGCTTGGCGCCGCAGGCGGACGCCGCGTGGCACGATCCGCAGGCGGCGGTCTGTTCCGGCTCCAGCCAGGCGACGCCGTTCTCCACCGCCACCACGCGGGCGATGCCCTCGATCAGGGGGCGGTGCTCGGCATCGGACGGGCCGGCGGGGGCGTGCATGGCGTCAGGCCTCGATCCGGTCCACCACGCGCTCGGGCGTGACGGTCAGCGCCATCAGGCCGCCGGCCGCGCGCAGCACCTGGGCGCGGTCGCCGGCCGCGGCCATCAGCAGGGCGGTGGACAGGCCGTCGGCGCGGGTGGCGGTGTCAGCCACCACCGACACGCTCAGCAGGGCGGGCGCGGTGCCGCCCGAACGCGGGTCGATCAGATGGGTGAAGCGGCCGGCATCGTCGAACAGGGTGCCATAGCCGCCCGAGGTGGAGACGGCCTTGTCCACCACGTCGATCTCGGTGATGGCGCGCGACGGGTCGGCCGGGTCGGCGATGCCGATGCGCCAGGCGCTGCCGTCGGGCTTGGTGGACAGCGCGCGCGGCTCGCCCATGTCCACCAGCATGCGGTCGAAGCCGTGGCCGCGCAGGACATCGGCCACGCGATCGGTGATGTAGCCCTGGGCGCCGCTGTTGAGGGTCAGCGCCATGCCCGGCCTGGCGAAACGCACGCTGGTGCCGGCGATGTCCACGCCCTGCCAGCCGACCAGCGCCAGGGCGGCGTCCAGATCGCGCCGGGCGGGGCCTTCGGGGTCGGGGTTGGCTTGGGTGAAGTGGTGGAAATAGGTTTGCCACACCGGCTGGATGGTGGGGTCATAGGCGCCGCCCGACACGCGCGCCAGCTCCAGCGACTTGGACAGAAGTGCTACGAAATCGGCGGGCGCCGCGTCCAGGCGGCCGTCGCGGTTCAGCGCCGAAATGGCGGAATCGGCGCGGTAGACGCTGAACACCTGCTCCAGCCGCTCCAGTTCGGCCAACGCGGCGGCGATGGCGGCGCGGGCCTTGGCCTCGTCGGCGGCCACCAGCTTGATCGAGGACGGCGCGCCCAGCGTGGTGCCCTCCCAGGTGATCAGGCGGGCCTGGGCGCCGCCCGCTTTCAGGATCAGCGGCAGGCCGGCGGCGGCGGCGGCCACGGTGATCAGGCGGCGGCGGGTGATCTGGACGGTCATCGCGAATATGCCCTCCCCCCGGGCGGGGCCGGGGTGTCGCAAAAAGGTCGAAACTGGCAACGATCCACGGGCGCGGTGGAAAAGCGCGGCAAGCCCTGGACATCCGGCATGTTACCTAAGGACAAGCGCAGATGTCCCCAAAAATTGTCCGGTTTCACCCGCGCCGCGCACAAAACAACGGTCCTGGCCCCACCTTCGGGTGGGGGCGGCATGCCCTCTGGTGGCGGAATGGCGCGCGGAAACTCGCCCGCTGGAGTTCAAAGGATGCGCAAGGCGCATGACAGCCCTGCGCCCCGGTCGGCGGTGATTAATTTGTAATCATTGGCGCCGTGCCCCGCCTTTAGGCGTTTTTCCCTTGGACCTGCCCATGAGGTGGACATTTTTCACTTGGGTTGACTTTGCCTTTCAGGCGGCGCTTTCCGCCCGGCCGACAAAGGCGGCCACGTCCACCGCGTCCAATTGCTCGGGCTTCAGGTAGCGCTCGGCATAGCGGCGGTACACGCCGGAGGTCAGGAACAGGTCGAAAAGGTCGGGGTCGATGTGCCCTTTCTTCTTGAAGGAGGACAGGATGCGGACCGCTTCCGACAGCGTATTGGCCTTCTTGTAGGGACGGTCCGACGCGGTCAGCGCCTCGAAGATGTCGGCGATGGCCATGATGCGCGACGGCACGGAAAGTTGGGCGGCGTTCAGCTTGCGCGGATAGCCCGTCCCGTCCAGGGTCTCGTGGTGGGTGCCGGCATATTCGGGCACGCGCTTCAGCGCCTTGGGAAACGGCAGACGCTCCAACATGGCGATGGTCTGCATGATGTGTTCCTTGATCTTGAAGCGATCCTCGGCCGTCAGCGTGCCGTGGCTGACCGAAAGGTTGTAGACCTCGCCCAGGTTGTACAGGCTGTCGGGCACTGGAACCTGGAAGCCCAGGTCGCGATAGGCGCGATGGACGTCGTGGTCGCGCGGGATGATGTGCCATGGCTTGTCCGCCAGCAGGGGTTCCGGCGCCGGCAGGGGGGCGGGCGGATGCGCGCCGCGGCGCCGGAGTTCCTGGTGGGCGAGGCCCAGGCGGTCGTCGAAATGGCGCATCCACCGGGTGTGGGCGATCCGCGTCAGGCGCTCGATCTTTTCCGGGGCCAGGGATTCGCCGCCCAGGTTGCATTCGGCGACGAACGCGAAATCCTCCTCAAGCTGCGCCTTGCGGGCCTGGAAGGCGGCTTCGGCGGCGGCCGCCTCGGCGCCGGCCGCCAGCGCTTCCAACTGGGCGATGCGGGCGTCGCGCAGCACCACCTCGAAGCGCGTGCGCACCTCGTGGATGCGGTTGTGGATGGTTTCGAGCTTGGTGGCCTTGTCCACCACGTGTTCCGGCGTCACCACCTTGCCGCAATCATGCAGCCATGCGCCGATGCGGAATTCGCGCCATTCCTCCTGGGTTCGGAAGCGGAAATCGGCCAGCGGCCCGCTGGTCTGGGCGGTGGCCTGCTCGGCCAGCATCAGGGCCAGTTCGGGCACGCGTTCGCAATGGGCGCCGGTATAGGGGCTTTTGGCGTCGATGGCGCCCGCGATCAGTTGGATCATCGATTCCATCAGCCGCTCCTGCGCCGCCAGCAGCTCGCGGTTATAAAGCGCGGTGGCCGCCTGGGCGGCCAGCGCCTCGATGAAACGCTGGATCTCGGGCGAGAACGGCACCACCTCGTCCGACCCTTGCGGCCGCGCATTGGTCAGTTGCAGCACGCCGATCACCTCGCCGCCGCGTGGCTTCAACGGCACCGTCATGAAGGATTTGGAGCGATAGCCGTTGCGGCGGTCGGCCGCCCGTGTCCCGGAAAAGTCGAAGGCCTTGGAATCGTAGGCGTCGTCGATCACCACCGTATTCTGCCGGTGCACCGCGTGGCTGACCACGTTGCGGTGGTTGGGGCGGCCGTCGGCATCGAACATGGGGACGGGCGGGATGGTCACCCCGTTGCCGCTGGTGCCGCCCATGGCCACCTTCAGGCTGTCGTTGCGCAGGATCTGCACATGCAGCCAGTCGTCCTCGCTGCGGATGCACAGCATGCCGCCATCGGCGTTGGTCAGCTCCTTGGCCCCCATCATCACCATTTCCAGCAGCCGGCTGGTGTCGCGTTCGGCCGACATGGCGATGCCCAGATGCACCAGGCGGGCCAGCTTTTCCTGGGTTTCGTCCAATTGGTGCTGACGGGTGGCCAGGGTGTGCTTCATCAGGCCGAAAGCCTCGCCCAGCTCGTCGAATTCCACGATGTGGGACCGCGGGATGGCGCCGGTGGTGAAATCCAGGCGCCGCACCCGGTCGGCATCGGCCATCAGGGCGCGCACCGATGCCGCCATGCTGCTGGAAAACAGCAAGGCCGCCGGCACGAACAGCACCAGCCCGCCCAGCGCCAGTCCCAGGATACGGTTGCGCATGGCGTCGATATGGGCCTGGAAATCACCGGTGGGGGCGACGACGGCGACGCCGATCCCGATGCCCCGTTCGCCGCCCTCGTGCCACTGGGACAGGTGCAGCATGATGGTCTGGCCGTCGCGGTCCAGCACGCGCAGCCCCTGGTTGCCGGCGCCGGCGGCGGCCGCCGCCACCCCTTGGACCAGCGGTGAGGGAAAGTCCCGCAACGGCTCCAGCGGCCGATCGGGGTGGCCCAGCACCGGGCTGAGCGCCAGCACGCGCGACTGGTCGTCGAACAGCACCACGCCGCCATGTTCGGATATGGCCTGCCCGGCGACGAAGCGGCTCAGCCCGGCCAGGGTGATGTCCACGCCGAACACGCCGGCGCGGTCGGCCAGCCGGTGCGCGGCGGTCAGCCCCGGCTGGCCGAGCGAGTGGAACACATAGGCCGCCGACAGATGCGGCCCCCCGGTGTCCAGGGCGGCGACGTACCACGGCCGCCCACGCGGGTCGAAGTCGGGGGCGGCGGCGCGGGCGGCGATCACCTGATGCCGGCGGTTCAGGAAGGTCCAGGTCTGGCGGTGGCCGTCATCCGCGCCAGAAATGGCCCGCACGATCCAGGCGGCATCGGGCGGGCTTTGCACGGCGCCCAGGACGCGCCGGTCTTCCCGGGTGGCGATCACCTGCAGGAAGCTGCCGTCGGCAAAGGCGTAATAGAGGGAATAGAGCGCCGGTTGCTGGTCGAGCGCGGCCAGCATGAAGGGCAGGGGGGCAAAGTCCAGCCCGTCGCCCCTGACCCCGGCGATGTCGGGCCGCGCCGCGCCCAGAGTGGCCAGCGACAGGGTTTCGCCCACCTGGCGGTCAATGCTGGCGCGCGCGCCCTGGGCAACCTGCTGGAACAGATGTTCGGCCGAATCGTGCGCGGCGCGGGTGCTGGCCACGTGCACGCTGCCCAGGGTGGCCGCGGTCATGGCGGCGATGATCAGCAAAATCGCGGCGATGATGCTGACCTGAAAGCGAATCCTGAACCGCATCGGGCAGCCCTCCCACATCTTTCGCTCTCGCCTTCGGGGCGTAGCGCCAAAGACATGGATAGGAAAGAGGGCAATATGTTCCCGAGGCCTGACGGTAATCCGATTTTGTTGGATGGCGACCCGGTTGCGGCGTTTTGATTGCAGGTTTGGCATGACATCGACTGTCACGTGTTCTAAGCAATGTGTCGTTGGACTGCGACCCAGGGACAGGATGAAGTGACGGCAGCGGTGGACAGCGCCCCGGCGGGCGCCCCGGCGGGCGCCCAGGCGGGCGGCAGGGCGCGGCGGCTCCTGCGCGGGATGTTTCCCAATCTGTGCGGGGCCGGACTGTGGCGGCAGCCCCGGCGCGAGGCCATGGGCGCGCTGGGCTGCGTGCTGGCCTCGGTGCCGCAGACCATGGCCTATGGCGCCATCGCCGTGGCGGCGCTGGGGCCGCAATGGACGGGCCTTGGCATCATGGCCGGATTGTTGTCGTCGGTGTTCACCGGATTGGTCGCCACCGCGCTGGGCGGCAACCCGTCCACGGTGACCGGGCCACGCGCCGCGACCATCCTGGTGTTCGGCGCCATGCTGGCCCAACTGGCGGCGCTGCCGGGATTGGCGGGCACCCCGGGCGGGCCGCTGGTGGCGCTGGGGCTGGCCCAGGCGGCGGTGGCGGCGGCCGGTTTGGTCCAGATGCTGTTCGCCGCCCTGCGGTTCGGCCGCCTGGCCGGCTTCGTGCCCTATCCGGTGGTGGCGGGCTTCCTGAACGGCTCGGCGCTGCTGATCCTCGTCAGCCAGATCGGCCCCCTGACCGGGCTTTCACTCAAGTCGCCGCCCGCCGGACTGGCCGAGGCATGGCAGCAGGTGCACCTCGGCCCGCTGGCGCTGGGCCTGGGCACCGCTGCGGTCATGATCGTCGCGGGCCGCCGCCTGCGCCGGGTCCCGCCCGCCCTGGTGGGCGTGGTGGCCGGCACCGTGGTCTATCACCTGCTGGCGTGGCTGGGCTTGGGCGCCGGGCTGGGCGGTGTGGTGGGGGCCTTGCCCGCCCACGGCCTGCCCGACGCGGGCGACCTGCTGCTCATCCTCGGGCAGGTGACGCTGGATGACGGCGCCGTGCTGTCCATCCTGTTGCCTTCGGTGCTGTCCATGGCCGCGCTCAACGCGCTTGACGCGCTGCTGGCCTCGCTGGCGCTGGACACCCTGACGCTGCGCCGGTCGGACGGCAATCGCGAATTGCTGGCCCAGGGCCTGGGCAATGCCGTGGCCGGGATGTGCTGGATGCTGCCGTCCTCGGGATCGATGGCGCGCGCCGGGGCGCTGGTGCGCAGCGGCAGCCGCGGCACTCTGGGGCCGGTGCTGGTGGCGGTGCTGACCCTGGCGCTGGCGACCGTGCTGGACGATGCCGTGGCCGTGCTGCCGCGCGCGGTGCTGGCCGGCCTGCTGGTGGTGGTGGCCATCGACCTGTTCGACAAATGGACCCTGGGGCTGTTGCAGCGGGGGCCGCGCCGCTGGCCGCGCGGCGATCTGGCCGCCGTGGCGGTGGTGGTGGTGACCACGCTGGTCTTCAATCTGGTGGCGGCGGTGGCGGTGGGCGTGCTGATGTCGCTGGTGCTGTTCGTGGCCCGCATGGCGCGCAGCCCCGTGCGCCGCGCCTATCCGGCCACCGCGCTGGTCGCGCGCATCAGCGGCGATCCCGAACGGGCGGTTCTGATCGAACGGCACGGCCACCGCATCGCGGTGATCGAGCTGGAAGGCGCGCTGTTCTTCGGCAGCGTCGCCGCCGTCGAGGACGAGGTGGAAGCCAGACTGGCGGCGGGCGTGCGCTATGTGGTGCTGGACCTCAAGTGGGTGAAGGATGCCGATGCCAGCGGCGTCCGCATGGTCGAACGCCTGCACGCGCGGCTGAGCCGGCTGGGCGGCGGGCTGGCGCTGGCCTATGTGGAACGGGAACGCCGCGCCGCCCCCGGCGGCGCCGGTTCGGTCGAGACCGATCGCCGCCGCCATGCGGCCGACCGTCGCCTGTGGCGGGTGTTCGAACAATTGGGCGCGGTCGAGACCCTGGGCGAGGCGCGGTTCCAGCCCGATGTGGACCGTGCGGTGGCATGGTGCGAGACGGCCATCCGCGCCGAGCTGGACGAGGACGGGCTGGGCCGGGAATGGCGGGAGTTCGGCCCGGCCATCCTGCGCGGCCTGGACCGGGGGCAATTGGTGCGGCTGCGCGCCGCCATGACGCGCCACGCCTTCGAGGCCGGCGATACGGTGTTTCGCCAGAACGATCCGCCCGACAGCGTCTATTTCCTGGCGTCGGGACAGGTCGAGGTCGTCATCGATCTGGCCGGCACCGACCGCAGGCTCAGGGTGCAGACGCTGACCGGCGGCAGCATCTTCGGCGAGATGGCCATGCTGGACCCCAAGCCCCGCTCGGCCAGCGTCGAGGTGCGGGCGCCGTCGGTGGCCTATCGGCTGGGGGCGGAGGATTTCGACCGCCTCAAGCGGGTGGCGCCCGACCTCGCCTTCCGCCTGCTGGAAAACATCGCCCTGATCTTCGCCGAACGCCTGCGCGCCACCAACCTGCTGCTGGCCGAGCTGGAACGCTAGGCCAGCGGGCGTCAATCCTGACGCACGCTGGTCTGGTTTTATGTTTGGCCGCCGCCTCGATGGCGGCAGATCGCGGCTGTGGCGCAAACGGGCGGGCAGTGAACCACCCCCGCCCGTCGCCGCGTTGGTGCTGGCATCCACACAGCCATAGGAGCACCGCCATGCATGCCCGCGAGATGATCGGCACCCACCCCCATGTGGGCGGCAACACCAACGACGCGCTGATCGCCTGCATCGAGGAATGCGCCGATTGCGCCCAGACCTGCATCACCTGCGCCGATGCCTGCCTGGGCGAGGACAAGGTGGCCGAACTGGTGCAATGCATCCGCCTGAACCTGGATTGCGCCGATCTGTGCACCGCCGCCAGCGCGGTGGCGACCCGGCGCAGCGGCTCGAACGAACCGGTCATCCGCGCCATGTTGCAGGCGTGCGAGACCGCGTGCCGGCTGTGCGCCGAGGAATGCCAGCGCCATGCCTCGATGCACGACCATTGCCGCATCTGCGCCGAACAGTGCCGGGTGTGCCAGGATGCCTGCCGCCAGGCGATCCAGAGCATGAGCCATTAGAGACTTCGCTTGCCCGGATCGTGGAGTTGGGGGACTCTTCTGCCGCCAAAGCCAAACGAGAGGGGCAATCCATGACCGAGGCGCGCGCCTGGGTGCTGCTGCGGTCCAAGCGGCGCCTGGACCTGCTCAACCCCACGCCCTTCGACTGGGAATTGTCGGATTTGGCGGAGGGCGAGGCGCGCACCTTCCGATGGGGCGGGTCGTCGGTGTGGGAATGGCCGCTGTCGGTGGCCCAGCACAGCCTGCTGACCCTGGAAATCCACCGCGCCGCCGCCCCCA
>JAFAAW010000149.1 GCA_023426365.1 Pseudomonadota bacterium | reverse complement strand
TCGCCACTTCGGCGCCTTTTGCCTGCGGCCGTGGTCACGGTGCCGCCCGGGCCTCAGCCCTTGCCGTTCTGGGCCTTGGCCGGCCTGTCGGGCGTCTTTGCGAAGTGCAGGTGGACCTTGAGGCCCGGCGCGTTGTCGCCCAGGCGCAGGGTGGCGCCATGCAGGCGGGCGACCGCCTTGACCAGAGACAGCCCCAGCCCGTTGCCGGGGGTGGACCGGGTGGCGTCCAGCCGCACGAAGCGGTCCAGCACCCGCTCGCGCGCCTCGGCCGGGATGCCGGGACCGGAATCGGCCACCGACACCTCGATGCCGTCGGCCACCGTGGCGACCGTGACCGCCACGCTGCCGCCCGGCGGGCTGTACTTGACCGCGTTATCCACCAGATTGGCCAGCGCCTGGAACATCAGGTGGCGGTCGCCTTCCAGCGACAGGCCGGGATCGGCGTGGCAGGCGATGGCGACGTTCTTTTCCTCGGCCAGCGGTTCGTAAAGCTCGACCACGTCGGCGGCCAGTTGGGCGGGGTCGAGGGGTTCGAAACTGTGCAACCGCTGGCTCGATTCCGCATTGCCGATAGCCAGCAGCGCGTTGAAGGTGGCCAGCAGGTTGTCGGCCTCGACCACCGTTTCCTCCAGCACGCGGCGCAGGTCGTCGGCATCCGCCTCGCCCAGCAGGGCCACGTCGATGCGCGAACGCAGGCGGTTGAGCGGCGTGCGCAGGTCGTGCGCCACGTTGTCGGTGACGGTGCGGATGCCGTCCACCAGCCGCTCAATCTCGTCCATCATCTCGTTGAAGCTGGTGGCGAGCTGGTCGAACTCGTCGCAGGTGCCCGACAGCTTCATGCGGCTTTTCATGTCGCCGCCGACGATGCGTCGGGCCGTGCGGCTCATGGCCTCGACGCGGGTCAGCAGGTGGCGGCTGGTGAAATAGCCGCCGACGATGCCCAACAGCACGGTCAGCGCCAGGCCCCAGCCCAGCGCGCGGTTGATGGCCGATTTCACCCTTTTCGCGTCGTGCAGCGAGCGGCCGACCAGCAGGCGGTAATCCTTGGGCAGGGTATAGGTGCGGGCCAGGACCTCGGTGGCGAGATGGCCGTCGCCCACGCGCTCGATGGGAAAGCGGATCCAGCCGGTGGGGTCGCCGTCGTCGCGCGGCCAGCCGAACAGGTTGCCGGCGATGCGGTTGCCGTCGGGCGCCAGCAGCAGATAGACGGCGCGCCGCTCGATGTCCTGGCTGGCGCGGCCGCCGATCACCTCGGCCAGGCCCTGGATGCCGCGTTCGCGGTACTGCTCGGACAGGCCGGTGGCCTCGGCCTCGACGGTTTCCTGCACCTGCCACTCGATGAACACCGAGGTGCTCCACGACACCAGCGCCAGCAGCGCCATGGCCGAGACGGTGAAGATGCCAAGGTACGACAGCGCCAGCCGGAAGGTGGTGGCGCGCAGAAGCGGCGGCAGGGCGAAGTTAGCGGGACGCACGAAGGCTGTACCCGGCGCCGCGCACGGTGTGGATCAACGCCTGATCGAAATCCTTGTCCACCTTCTGGCGCAGGCGGCTGATATGCACGTCGATCAGGTTGGTCTGGGGGTCGAAATGATACTCCCACACGTTTTCCAGCAGCATGGTGCGGGTCACCACCTGGCCGGCATGGCGCATCAGGTATTCCAGCAGGCGGAATTCGCGCGGCTGCAGGTCGATGGCCTGCCCGGCACGGGTGACCGCGCGGGCCAGCAAATCCATTTCCAGATCCTCGACCTTGAGCTTGGTGTCGGGCTGGTTGGTGCTGCCGCGGCGGCCCAGCGCCTCGACGCGGGCCAGCAATTCGGCGAAGGCATAGGGCTTGACCAGATAGTCATCGCCGCCGGCCTTCAGCCCCTTGACCCGGTCGTCCACCTTGCCCAGCGCCGACAGGATCAGCACCGGGGTCGCGTTGCCGTTGGCGCGGATGGCCTGGATGATGGACAGCCCGTCCAGGCCGGGCAGCATGCGGTCCACCACCATGACGTCGTAGCGTTCCGACGTCGCCAGGAACAGGCCGTCGGTGCCGTTGGCGGCGTGGTCAACGGCATTGCCCGCCTCGCGCAGGCCCTTGGCCAGATAGGCGGCGGCCTCTTGATCGTCTTCGATGAGCAGGATACGCATGTCCCGGACCTTACCTTGACGCCCCTTCACATGAAAAGCCCCCGCAGCCAGGGGGAGAGCTGCGGGGGCGATTTCGGCTTCCAAGTCCGGCCAGGGGGGATTGGCCGGGCCTTACTTCTGATCTTGCACACCGCCCCGGGGGAAAGGACGGCGCTTCCGGTCGGCGGGGAGTTCATGTCCGCCTTGGCGAGGAGAGGACGGGGAGCGCTGAAATCCGTCGTTGTCCCTTGCCTGATGGTGTGAAGGATGCCACCGGCCACGTTACAGCCACCTTTCAGCAGCATTAATGATTGGTAATGTCGTTCAACGTCCCTCGCGCGGGAGGTCCAGCGGCCGCCCGGTGGGGCCGGTGAAGGGCGGCCCGCCCTGGACCGGGCTTTGCTCGGGGCCATAGGGGCGGCGGTCGCCGGCACCCGTGCCGCGATCGCCCAGCCCGGTGCCGGTGGGCGCCCCGGCGGTGCCGCACCGGGGATCGGTGACGGGGCCGGAGCATTCCTCGGGCATGCGCGATTGCTGGGTGCCGGCGCGCGACGAACCGGGTGCGGTGCCGCCCCCCGGTGCGCCAAGGGTGGGGGAACTGCCGCCGCCCATGGTGGCGGAGCCGCCTTCTGGATTGGTGGCGGAGCCGCCTTCCGGATTGGTGGCGGAGCCGCCTTGGGGGGGCATGGTGGAGCCGCCGCCCGGTGCGGTTCCGGCCGGGCCGCTGTCCAAGGTGGCCCCGCGTTCCGAGGTGGAGCGCCCGGGCACGCCCGAGGGGGTATCGCGCTGCAGGCTGCCGCCGGGGGCGGACTGTGTGCGCGCCGATCCCGATGACCCGCCCATGGTCGAGCTTCCGCCCCCCGAACTCGCCCCCGCCGATCCGCCGCCCGCCGATCCGCCGCCCGCCGACCCGCCACCGGACGAGCTTTGCGCCAGCGCCGCCAGCGGCACGAACAGGGCGACGGCGATACAGGCAATCACGCGCATGGCAGCTCCTTTCGCCAGGGGGCTTTCGCCCAGGGCATTGGCAAGTTGGTGGCGTCAGGCGTCCAACAGCGGGGCGCGCGGCGCTGTTCCTGGGCTTGACGCCCCCTGGCAGGGAACTAAATCCAATAATGCCGGGATTGCCGCGCGGTCGGGGTTCCGGCACCACGCGTGCCGCCGGTCGGGCGCGGGCAAGTTTGGGCGATCTGTTGCGCTGGGCCGCGCCACGGCCCCGGTCCGCCGTTCCCGCCGGCCTGTTGGAGAGAGGACCATGCGCAGCCCGTACGAGATTCTTGGAGTCACGCCCGGCGCCAGCGAGAACGACATCCGCAAGGCGTTCCGCAAGCTTGCCAAAAAGCTGCACCCCGACCTCAACCCGGGCGACAAGCATGCGGAAAACCGCTTCAAGGAAGTCAACGCCGCCTATGACCTGCTGTCGGACCCGGCCAAGCGTGCCCGCTTCGACCGCGGCGAGATCGACGCGGAAGGGCGCGAAACCTTCAGCCATGCCTATGCCGGCGGCCAGGGGGGCTTTGGCGGCGGGTTCAGTTCCGGCGGGTTCGGCGGCGGGCCGTTCCGCACCGGCGCGGGGCGCGGCGACTTCCACTTCTCGTTCAACGGCGAACCGCCCGAGGATCTGTTCGAGCATCTGTTCGGCCAGCAATTCGGTGGGCGCGGCAAGGCGCGCGGCCAGGACGTGCGGGCCAGGCTGGCCGTGGATTTCACCGAGGCCGCGCTGGGCGCGGTCAAGCGGGTGACGGTGGGCGGGCGCACGCTGGACGTCACCATTCCCGCCGGATTGTCGGACGGTCAGGTGCTGCGGCTGAGGGGGCAGGGCGAGACCGGCCCGGGCGGCGCAGGCGACGTGCTGGTCGAGGTGGCGGTGCAGCCCCACCACCTGTTCACCCGCAAGGGCGACGACATTCACCTGGAGGTGCCGGTCACCCTGGCCGAGGCGGTGCTGGGCGCGCGCATCACCGTGCCCACCCTGACCGGACGGGTGTGGGTGGCGGTGCCGGCCGGGGCCAATACGGGCACCGTGCTGCGGCTGAAGGGCAAGGGCGTCAAGGGCGGCGACCAGTACGTCACCCTGCGCCTGGTGCTGCCCGACCGCATCGACGACGAGCTGGCCGGGTTCGTCCGCGATTGGAGCGCGCGTCACCCCTATGACCCGCGCGCCGGCATGTGAGGCCGCCATGTTCCGCCCCTTCGCCCGCCCCGCGCCCTTCGCCCACCCCATGGATGCCGACGCCCTGGCGCGGCAGCACCGCCGCAACACCTGGCGCTCGCTGCTGATCATGGCCGGCATCGGGCTGTGGATGGCGCTGGTGGGGTGGCTGGTGGCGGGCGGCATGGGGATCGTGTGGGCGGCGGCGGGCACGGTGATCGTGCTTGTGGTCCAGCCGGTGCGCTCCACCACCTTGCTCAAGGCTCTCTATGGGGCGGTGCCGCTGTCGGCGTCGCAGGCGCCGGGGCTGTATGCGCTGATGGCGGAACTGGCGCGCCGTGCCGGGCTGCAACGGGTGCCGCCGCTGCTCTACATCCCGCGCGGGGACATGATCGCGCTATCCACCGGCTGGGGGCGCGACGGCACGGTGGCCTTGTCCGACGGCATGCTGCGCGGCCTGCCGGCGCGTGAACTGGCCGGGGTGCTGGCGCACGAGATCAGCCACCTGCGCGCGGGCGACCTGAAATTGCTGCGGCTGGCCGAGGCGGCCGGGCGGCTGACCCGCATCATGGCGTTATTCGGCATGGTGCTGCTGGTGTTGTACCTGCCCGAGATCGTCGAGGCGGGCGGCTCGCCGCTTCTGCCCATGCTGCTGCTGATGGGGGCGCCGGTGATCAGCGACCTGCTGGCGCTGACGCTGTCGCGCACCCGCGAATTCGAGGCCGACGCCGGCGCCGCCGCGCTGACCGGCGACCCGGGCGCGCTGATCGGCGCGCTCACCCGCCTCGAGGCGTTGCAGGGCGGCGGCTGGGAACGCCTGCGCCGGCCCATGCCGGCGTGGCTGCGCCTGATCCGCACCCATCCCACCACCGAGGAACGGGTGGCGCGGCTGCGCGAACTGGCGCCGCCGGTGCCGCGCTGGCTGGTGGTGCCCGAGGTGCTGGTGCCGGGAGGCCTGGCGCCGGTGCGTCGGCGGTGGCTCTAGTCTTGTCTCGGCGGCGGTTTCCCGGTATCAGTAGCCCCCGGATTTCGCTTGCCCACGAAGGAGCCCGTCGATGCAGGTCCGTATCTACCGCCCGGCCAAGACCGCCATGCAGTCGGGCAAGGCCAATTCCCAGGCGTGGGTTCTGGAATACGAGCCGGCGGCGCCCAAGAAGGCCGACGCCCTGATGGGTTGGCTGGGCTCGGACGACACCACCCAGCAGATTCGCCTGAAGTTCGACACGAGGGACGAGGCCGTGGCCTATGCCAAGCGCAAGGGCCTGGACTTCCAGGTGATCGAGCCGGCCACCAAGAAGCCGGCGGCGGCCAAGAACTACGCCGACAATTTCCGCTTCGACAAGCTGGAATTCGGCCGCTTCTAAGCCCCCACGACCCGGCGCCCTTAGCTCAGTTGGATAGAGCACCCGCCTTCTAAGCGGACGGTCGCTGGTTCGAATCCAGCAGGGCGCGCCAATACGCGAAAGCCCGGCTCCCGCGATCGGGGGCCGGGCTTTCGCATGTCGGGGGATGTTGCCCGAAATCGTGGTGTTGCCGCTGTCCTGCGCGAAGACGCCCGCATTGCCCCGGCCGGTGACGGTGTTGCTCACGATCACGCTGTTACGGCTGTGGATACCCAGTTGCACAGCGGAGCCGGTATCCAGGTTGTTGGTCCGCAGGGTGCTGTCGCTGATGGCGCAGCCCGTCACGCGGCGGCTTGCCGTTGTGCCCGCCCGCTCGCTAAGCTGGCTGCGATGGGATTCAAGGAGCGGAGTGTTTTCCGGAATGTTCTGCCTGGGCTATGTCAGTTTTGCCAACCAGCCGATGCGCCGTGCCGATCTGGAGCAACTGGCGGCGCACTCGGCGCGCGACAATCGCGCGCGGGGGATCACCGGCGTCCTGCTTTATGACGACGGCATCTTCCTGCAATTCCTTGAGGGGGAGGAGGGGACGGTGCGCCATCTGCTGGACAGGATCGCGCGCGACCACCGCCATTCCCGCCTGGCGGTGGTGCTGGAGGAGGAAATCCCCCAGCGGCATTTCCCCGACTGGCACATGGCGCTGGCCGACGCCGAGACGTTTCCCGCCGAATGCCGCCGCGACATCAGGGACCTGGGCGATGCCCCGCCCGCCATTCCGGCGACCGTGGCCAGCCCGACCATCGAGCGGCTGATCGGCACCTTCCTCAGGGTCACCAAATTCGGCTACCCCAGCCAGATGGGCATGCCCCGCGACTGACGGGCGGGGCTGGGCCTCATACAGATTGCGGTGATCGAAACCGATCAACGCCGCCCTCGCGCCGGGCGGGTTTCACCGAAACCCTTGGCTCCCGCGGCATAAGCCGCGCGGCCCCTTGGGCCTAACCAAATCCCGAAAAATTCTCCTCACCGGGATTTGGTATCAGCCGGCCAGCCGCGCCATTTCCCGCCCCCATTGGCGATAGCGGTGATGAAATTCGCCCTGCGCCGCATCGTCGGCGGTCAGGGCGGCAAGGCTGTCCAGCACCGGCATCTGGCGGCGGGCGAAGCCAGCGCCGTCCACCCCCGCCCAATGGGGCAGCAACGTCGCCATTCCCAGCAGAACGTCGCCGCCCAACGGGCGTGACGCCACCAGGCCCAGCTTGTCCAACAGGCCGGGCGCCGCCGCCAGTTGGGCGTCGGCATAGGCGCGCAGCAGCGGGGCCTGGGCCAGCAGTTGGGCGCGTTCGGCATCGTAATCGCCCCGCTCGACAATGACGCGGTCGCGCAGCACCACCGGTGCGGCCGCCGACACGTCGCATTGCCATCCCGCGCGCGGAACCAGCATGGCCGCCTGTTCGGCGTCGTCGGCATAGGGAAAGAACGGCATGGTCCGGCAGCGCATCGGCTTGTCCGCGTGGATGGTGCACAGCCCGTCCTCGCCCAGCGCGGGGCAGGGCAGGGCCGGCGGCAGATAGGCCACGGCGGTGATACGCACGGCGATGGTGCGGCGGTCGCGCAGCCGCACCTTGGCGCCCAGGCGCGCGGTCAGGTCGAAAGAGCGCTGGTTCTGCCGTACCGGCGTCCACATCATCCCCAAGGGAAAACGGTGGGCATGGGCAAGGGCGTCCGCCAGGGTCAGCGGCAACAGGCCGCGACAGCATTTGCCGCAGGCGGTGCAGGCGAAATGACGTTCGGCGGCCATCAGGCGCCGCAGCACTTCTTGTATTTCTGCCCCGATCCGCACGGACAGGGATCGTTGCGCCCCACCTTGGCGGCCACGCGCGGCGCCGGCTTGGGGTTGACGTCGCCGTCCTCATACAGCCAGCGGCCGTCCTCGCGGCGGAAGCGGGCCAATTCGTGGTGGGCGATCTGCTGGCCGTGCACGCGAAAGCGGGCCACGTATTCCACGGTGGCGCTGTCGCCGTCCTCGACGGCGCTGCGCACTTCTAGGCCCAGGCCCTGGGCGTCGCGCGACGACGCCTCCACCTCGGCGTGATCGACGTCGTCGCGCTTTTCCGGCGCCAGCGTCGTATCCAGATGGTCGAGCCGGCCCAGCACGAAGGCGGCATAGCGCGACCGCATCAGCGCTTCGGCCGAGGCGGCGGGGGCGCCGTCGATCAGAGGGCCGCAGCATTCGGACAGCGGGCGGCCGGAGGTGCAGGGGCACAGGGTCATGACAGGCGCACTCGAATGGTTGAAACGGACGCGCACCATAGCGTCCCGGCCATCAACCCGCCAGTTCCCGGCCGCGCTGCCGGCATCCGCGCGCTTCAGCGGGCGGCGAAGAAAACGCGCAGAAACCACGGCCGCGTCAATTTTGCGCCGCCAAATAGTGGCAGGCCGGTTTCTATCACCATCGTCGCGGTGTTTCACCCATCGGCGATAATTACGGATAACCACAAGGAATTGCGTTCCAGGCATGGCTCCGATGCAAGGTACGAAGTGGTAATACGACGGCCATAACCTATATGCTGCGTCGCAACATCGTTTTGGAGCGTAGAGCAATGCTCGAGGAATGGATTCGGAACGTCTCGGTAGCGACCCTGCGGGCTATCGCCGCCGACACCAAGGTTCAGGGTTCCCGCATCTGGCAGTTGGCCGTGGTCGAACTGCTGGTCCGTCAGAACCAGGATGCCCTGGCCGCCTGATCGGCGAAAACGGGACTTTTACTTTGGCCCGGCCGTGTGCCGGGTGAACAAACCACGGGGCCGCCCGACCGCGTCTTGACGACGGGTCCGCGGCCCTACGGTTTTCCGGGACCTTCGTCCTTCCAAATATCTTCCCCAGGGGATGGCAGGCGCCCCCCGGCTTCCGCACATATCGTCCGATGGGTTTCTCCTCCGCTTTACCCAAACGCGGATCGGGAATACCTTTTCCAAGATGCAATCGTGCAGGGGGAGGACCAATGACGTCGTTCAAGTCCCTGGCCGCCGCGATCTTGCTGGCCGGCGCCGTTTCCCAGCCGGCATTGGCCGGCGCCACCTTCGATGCAGTCAAGGCCAAGGGCTTCGTCCAGTGCGGCGTCAACCTGGGCCTCTACGGTTTCTCGGCGCCCGACGACAAGGGCAATTGGAGCGGGCTTGACGTCGATACCTGTCGCGCCGTGGCGGCGGCGGTGTTCGGCGATGCCGGCAAGGTCAAGTACACGCCGCTGTCGGCCCAGCAACGCCTGCCCGCCCTGCAATCGGGCGAAATCGACCTGCTGGCGCGCAACACCACCTGGACGCTGTCGCGCGACACCGCCAACGGCCTGAACTTCGCCGTCACCAATTATTACGACGGCCAGGCTTTCATGGTTGCCAAGAAGCTGGGCGTGAAATCCGCCAAGGAACTGGACGGCGCCACCGTGTGCGTGCTGCCCGGCACCACCACCGAACAGAATCTGGCCGACTGGTTCCGCGCCAACAAGCTGTCGTTCAAGCCGGTGGTGATCGAGAAGAACGAGGAACTGGCGGCCGCCTTTTTCGCCGGCCGCTGCGACGCCTACAGTTCGGATGCCTCGCAACTGGCCGGCATCCGCGCCAACGAGGCGCCCAAGCCCGACGATTACGTCATCCTGCCCGAACTGATCTCGAAGGAGCCGCTGACCCCGGTGGTCCGCCATGCCGACGACCAATGGGCCGACATCGTGCGCTGGTCGCTGTTCGCCATGATCGCCGCCGAGGAAAAGGGCATCACGTCGAAAAATGTGGACCAGATGCTGACCTCGCCCGATCCCGAGGTGAAGCGCCTCCTGGGCGTCACCCCCGGCAATGGCAAGGCGTTGGGCCTGGACGAGAAATGGGCCTACAACATCGTCAAGCAGGTTGGCAATTACGGCGAAAGCTTCGAACGAAACGTGGGCAAGGGATCGAAGCTGAAGCTCGATCGCGGCCTCAACGCGCTCTATTCCAATGGCGGGCTGATGTACTCGCCGCCGTTCAAATAGGACCAAACCCATGCCCGCCGCGGGCACTGCCGGTGCGAAGCGGTCGCTGCTCAACAGCGCCCGCTTTCGCGGCGTGGTCTATCAGGTGGTGGTGGTCGCGCTGGTGGTGGGCCTGGGCTGGTATCTGGTCCACAACACGCTGACCAACCTGGCCGCGCGCGGCATCGCCACCGGCCTGGGCTTCCTGGGCCTCGAGGCCGGGTTCGACATCGGCGAAAGCCCCATCGCCTACAGCCCCGCCGACACCTATGCCAAGGCGCTGGCGGTCGGCGTTCTCAACACCCTGCAAGTCGCCGTGCTGGGGATCGTCATCGCCTCGGTGATCGGGCTGGTGGTGGGCATTGCCCGGCTGTCGGGCAACTGGCTGGTGGCGCGGCTGGCCTCGGTCTATGTGGAGGTGGTGCGCAACGTGCCGCTGCTGTTGCAGTTGTTCGTGTGGTACGGCGTGGTCACCGCCTTGCCCGGGCCGCGTCAGGCGTTGAACCCGTTGCCCGGGGTGTTTTTGTCCAATCGCGGCCTCAAGGTGCCGCTGCCGGAGGCCCACCCGCTTTACCCCTGGCTGCTGCTGGCCCTGGCGCTGGGGCTGGCGGCGGCATGGGCGCTTCGGCGCTGGGCGGCGGCGCGCCAGAGGCGGACCGGCCGGCCGTTTCCTGCGGGGCTGGTGGGCATTGCCTTGGCGCTCGGCCTTCCGGGTGCGGTGTTCGCCGCCGCCGGCGCGCCGCTGGCGTGGGACGTGCCCACGCTGCGCGGGTTCAACTTTTCCGGCGGCGGCGCCCTCAGCCCGGAATTCGCGGCGCTGCTGGTCGGGCTGTCGGTCTATACCGCCGCCTTCATCGCCGAGATCGTGCGCTCGGGCATCCTGGCGGTGCCGCCCGGCCAGACCGAGGCGGCGCTTTCGCTGGGATTGTCGCGGGCCAAGACCCTGCGCCTGATCGTCCTGCCGCAGGCGCTGCGGGTGATCGTGCCGCCGCTCACCAGCCAGTATCTGAATCTGACCAAGAATTCGTCGCTGGCGGTGGCCATCGGCTATCCCGATCTGGTCAGCGTCGCCAACACCGCCATCAACCAGACCGGCCAGGCGGTCGAGGGCGTGGCGGTGGTGATGGGGGTGTTCCTGGTCATCAGCCTGGCGCTGTCGCTGCTGATGAACTGGTACAACGCCAAGGTCGCGCTGGTGACGCGATGATCGGCCGCTCCCCCCACGACCATTCCGCCGACGCCGTCGCCGCCGCCGACGTCGAGGAGCCGTCCACCGCCATGCCCGCCCGCCCGCCGGGGCCGCCGCGTCGGCTGGTGGGGTGGGCGCGCGAGAATTTGTTCGGCTCCATTCCCAATACGCTTCTCACCGTGCTGGCGCTGTGGCTGTTGTGGGAGGTGGTGCCGCCCCTGCTGTCGTGGGGGGTGCTGCACGCGCAATGGAGCGGCGACGGCGATGCCTGCCGCGAGGCGGGCGGCGCCTGCTGGGCGCTGGTCGGCCAGCGCCACCGGCTGATGCTGTTCGGGCTTTATCCCTATGACCAGCATTGGCGGCCGCTGCTGGTCACCGCCATCGTCATCGTCCTGCTGGCCACCAGCGCCGTGCGCGCCTGCTGGCGGCCGGCGCTGCTGTGGGCGTGGGCGGGCGGGCTGGCGGCGTCGGCCGCCCTCATGTGGGGCGGCGTGCTGGGCCTGCCTTATGTGGAAACCGACCGCTGGGGCGGCTTGCCGCTGACGCTGGTCCTGGCGGTCCTGGGCATCGCCCTGGCCTTTCCGCTCTCGATCCTGCTGGCCTTGGGGCGGCGCTCGGACCTGCCGGCCATCCGCGCGCTGTGCGTGGGCTATATCGAGCTGGTGCGCGGCGTGCCGCTGGTCAGCGTGCTGTTCATGGCCTCGGTCATGTTCCCGCTGTTCCTGCCCGAGGGGGTGACGGTGGACAAGCTGTTGCGCGCGCTGGTGGGCATCGTGCTGTTCACCGCCGCCTATCTGGCCGAGGCGGTGCGCGGCGGCCTTCAGGCCATCCCCCGCGGCCAGGAGGAGGCGGCCGACGCCCTGGGCCTGTCGTATTGGCGCAAGATGCGGCTGATCGTGCTGCCCCAGGCGCTGCGGCTGGTGATCCCGCCCATCGTCAACCAGTTCATCAGTTGCTTCAAGGACACCTCGCTGGTCACCATCGTCGGGCTTTACGACCTGCTGGCCGCCACCAAGGCGGCACTGGCCGACCCCGAATGGCGGCCGTTCTTCGTCGAGGGCTATGTGGCGGCGGCGATGGTCTATTGGGCCTTCTGCTTCTTCATGTCCCGATACAGCCAGTGGCTCGAGCGCCAGCTCGCCACCGGCCAGCGCCGATAGGGAAGGGGGGCAGGATGACCGACGCGCCCGTGGTCGAGCTGATCAATGTTCAGAAATGGTACGGCAGCTTTCATGTGCTGAAGGACGTGTCGCTGGCGGTGCGCAAGGGGGAGAGGGTGGTGGTGTGCGGCCCGTCGGGGTCGGGCAAGTCCACCATGATCCGCTGCATCAACCGGCTCGAGGAACACCAGGGCGGCCGCATCGTCGTGGGCGGCATCGAGTTGGCCGACGACCTCAAGGCGATCGAGGCGGTCCGCAAGGACGTCGGCATGGTGTTCCAGAGCTTCAACCTGTTCCCCCACCTGACCGTGCTGGAAAACCTGACCCTGGCGCCCCTGTGGGTGAAGCACACGCCCAAGGCCGAGGCCGAGGCGCTGGCCATGCATTACCTGGAGCGTGTGCGCATTCCCGAACAGGCGCACAAATATCCCGGCCAGTTGTCGGGCGGCCAGCAGCAGCGCGTCGCCATCGCGCGCGCGCTGTGCATGCGGCCCAGCATCATGCTGTTCGACGAACCCACCTCGGCGCTGGACCCGGAAATGGTCAAGGAGGTGCTGGACGTGATGATCGGGCTGGCCAATGACGGCATGACCATGATCTGCGTCACCCACGAGATGGGATTCGCCCGCGCGGTGGCCGACACCATGGTGTTCATGGCCGACGGCCGCGTGGTGGAAACCGCCCCGCCGGCCGACTTCTTCGCCAACCCGCGCAACGAACGCACCCGCCAGTTCCTGGGGCAGATCATCGGGCATTAACCATATCCGGTTCAGATTGGCCGCCGGGGGGCATGACGGCCCCTGGCGGCTTGCGCTATTTTGCGCGGAAGACTGGGGAGTCCGTATCTTGAGCGTCAATCGCCTGGTGCTGGCGGGGTTCGCCGCTTCGGTCATGGTCAACGTGTTCCTGGGGTCGGCGCTGGCGGGCCGCTGGCTGATCCGGCAACACGAGGTGCCGGCCCACGACCCCGATCAGGCGGCCGAACGCATGGCCGCGCAATTGCCGCCGGCGGATGCCACCTTGCTGCGCTCGGCCTATGCCCGCCACCGGGCCGAGGTGATGCGGGGGCTTGCCCAGACCGCCGGCTTTCCCGACCGGCTGCGCGGGGCGCTGGCGGCGGAGCCGTTCGATCCCCAGGCGCTGGCTGCGGTGTTCGACGCCAACGGCCAGGGGCACGCGGCGCTGACCATCGCCCTGCGCGAGGCCACGCTGGATGCGGTGATGGCCATGAGTCCCGAGGGGCGACGCGCGCTCGCCGGCTTGAAACCGGCGTCGGCGGGCGATAGATAAGCGGTTCCACCATCCGCGGAACCGTCATGCGACTGAACGTCATCGAAGCGGGGGCCGGACAGCCCCTGGTCATCCTGCACGGCCTTTTGGGATCGTCGCGCAACTGGGGCGGCATCGCCACCCGCCTGGGCGAAAGCCACCGCGTCATGGCGCTGGACCTGCCCAACCACGGCGCCAGCCCGTGGAGCGAGGCGATGGACTATCCCTTCATGGCGCGCGAGGTGGGCCGCTTCATCGAGGAGCATGCCGGCGGGCGCGCGGCGGTGGTCGGCCATTCCATGGGCGGCAAGGCGGCGATGACGCTGGCCCTGACTCGGCCGGAACTGGTGGAGCGCCTGGTGGTGGTGGACATCGCGCCGGTGTCCTATACCCACACCTTCGCCCCTTACATCAAGGCCATGCGGGCCGCGCCCCTGGCCAGCGCCCAGCGCCGCGCCGACATCGAGGCGGCCATGGCCGGCACCATCCCCGATCCGCGCGTGCGCGCCTTTCTGATGCAGAACCTGGAAGGCGGGGCGGGCGGCTATCGCTGGCGGGCCAATCTGGCGACGCTGGGGGCGGCCATGGACGACATCCTGGCCTTTCCCCGCTTCGGCGACGACGCCCGCTATGACCGGCCGACGCTGTTCCTGCATGGCGCGCTTTCCGATTACGTGCTGCCCGCGCACGAGGACCTGATCCTGGCCCACTTCCCCCACGCCCGCTTCCAGGCGGTGGAAGGGGCGAACCATTGGGTGCACGCGGACAAGCCGGCCGAGTTCATCGACGCGGTGGCGGCCTTCCTGGCGGAATGATCAGCGTTCGCGGTTGAACTGGCGCAAGAGCTGGTTGCCGCGCTTCACGGCGGCATCCAGCGCCGCCTGCGCATCCTTGCGGCCGGCCCAGACGGCGTCCAGTTCCTCGTCGATCACGTCGCGGATCTGCACGAAATTGCCCAGACGCACGCCCTTGGAATGCTCGGTCGGGCGGTGCAGCGTGACCTGCTTGATGGCGATCTCGGTTTCCGGGTTGGCGGCATAGAAGCCCTGGCGCCGCGCCAGGGAATAGGCCTCGCGCGTGATTGGCAGATAGCCGGTGCGCTGGTGCGCTGCCGCCTGGATATCGGGCTGCGAGATGTACTCGAAGAAGCGGGCCACGCCCCGGTAATCGCCGGTCTGGTGGCCGTTCATCACCCACAGGGTGGCGCCGCCGATGATGGAATTGCGCGGCGCCCACTGGATGCCCGGCCAGGTGGGCAGCATGCCGATGCCGAACGGGCTGGCGCCGCCGCCCTTCAGCTCGGCGAAGGTGGCGGAGCTGGCGAACAGCATGGGGCATTCGCCGCTGGTGAACTTCTCCAGCGCCTCGTCGCGGCGGCCGTGGGGCACGAACACGCGGTTGCGCGTCCACTTGGCCAGTTGGGCGATATGGTGGACGTGAAAGGGGGTGTTGAACTTCAGTTCGATGTCATAGCCGCCGATGCCGTTTTGCTTGGTGGCGAAGGGCACGTCGTGCCAGGCGGACAGGTTCTCGAGCTGGATCCAGGACTGCCATTGGGTGGTGAACCCGCATTGGGCGCCGCTTTGCAGGAGCGCCAGCGCCGTGGTCTCCACCTCGGGCCAGGTTCGCGGCGGCATGTCGGGGTTCAGCCCGGCCTTGGCGAACGCCGCCTTGTCGTAGAACAGCACCGGCGTCGAACTGTTGAGCGGCATGGACAGCAGCTTGCCATCCACGCTGGAATAGTAAAGCGTCACCGCCGGGATATAGGCGCGGTCGTCGAAAGGCTGGCCCAACAGGCCCATGACCTCGTGCACCGGCTTGATGACGCCGCGTGCCGCCATCATGGTGGCGGTGCCCACCTCGAACACCTGGGCCATGTGGGGCGGGCGGCCGTCCTTGGCGGCGGCCAGGGCGGCGGCCATGGTTTCGGGATAGCTGCCCTTGTAGACGGGCACCACCGTGTAGTCGGACTGGCTGGCGTTGAAGCCGGCGGCCAGATCGTTGATCCAGACGCCCAGCTTGCCCGGCATGGCATGCCACAGCGTCAGTTCGGTGGCGGCGCGCGCCGGATGGCCGATCATCGCGGCGGCCAGCAGCGCCAGGCCGGCGAACACAGATCGCAACGACATTTCCCCCGCTTCCTTTTGAACGTCGGTTCCCGATCCCGCTTTCATCCATATGACGGCGGGGCGGCCCGTTCAACCGTGCTTTCGCAATTGCCGTGTCAGCGATCGCTGTTCTTGCCGCCAAGGACGCGGCGCAAGCTGCGCATGGCGTCGTCGGAACAGGGCACCGCGTGGTCGCAGGTCAGCCGGCTGGAACAGCGCAGCATGTCGGTAAGCCGCGTGCGCATGTCGGCCGCATCGCCGCTACGATCCGCTTCTTCCATCCCGGCACGAAGACAGCGAGGCTCGGCCGTCGCCATGACGATCCACCCTAAATCTTTCTTTCTGTGATGATACTAAACCGCCAGGGGAATTGCTACAGCCCAGGGAATATGGTGATTTATTGTTTTCGCGCATAAGGTGTCGATTGCATGGTCGGGCGTGGGCGCCGTGCGGGCAGGCGCCAAATGAAAAAGGGTTCATCGCGGAATTGTGGGGACGGTTGCCCGCCAACTGATCCGTCATGCCCGGACTTGATCCGGGCATCGGCGCGGCGCCGCTTGTCCCCCCTCCTGTTCGATGAGCTGCCTGCGGACAAGCGTGGATGGTCGGGTCAGGCCCGGCCATGACGAGCAGTTCCCCTCTATAGCAACGCGCCTTGACTATGAGGCGCGTTGCTCTGGCGCCCATTGAGGGCGCGGCCAAGCCGCCGGAGGCGGCGCCCGGCGAGGGCAAAAATTACAAGCGGTAGGCCGTGATGCACATTTCGGACATCACGGTCTAAGACGCGAAGAAGAAAAAAAGACCGCTCGCCAAGGGGGGAAGGGCGAGCGGTCGGAAGGTTTGTCTTAGAGAGGGAGGCTGGTCTTCGGGGAAGACCAACATCTGATGCATACCCTACCGCCCGCGTGCGGAAATGTCAAATTCATTCTAATACAGGTTCGCAAAAACTTGGGCGCTAGACGCCTTTCTCATCGGCCAGCCCCAGCACGCCGTCCAGCATTTCGGCGATCACCGCGCGGTCCAGGTCGCGGGTGATGAAAACGATGCGGGTGCGGTGGTCGGCGTCGGGCCATTGCGGCAGCGCCGCCGGCGGGTGGAACACGTGCTGCACGCCGTGGATGGCCAGCGGCTTGTCGCTTTCCTTGGCATTGACGATGCCCTTGATCCGCAGCAGATTTTCGCCGCGCTGGCTGATCAGCAGCTCGAGCGCGAAAGCCAGGCCGGGCCAGCTTACCGGCTCGTCACGGGTGAACACGAAGGCGTGGACACGGGCATCGTGGCGGTTGACGTCGTGATGGTGGTGGCTGTGGTCGTCCACCTCGATGCCCATCTTGCGATCGCGTTCGCGCCGCAGGTCGGCATAGGCTTCGGCGTTCAGCCAAGCGCGCACGTCGGGAATCTTGGTGCTGTCATTGAACAGGCCGGCGTCCAGGATCTCGCTCGGGTCCAGCTTGCCGGACACCGCGCGCAGCACGCGGGCGCCGGGGTTGAGGGCCTGGAGGCGGGCGTGCAGCACCTCGACCTGGGTGTAGTCGGCGATGTCGGTCTTGGTCAGCACCAGGCGGTCGGCCACCGCCGCCTGCTTGATGGCTTCCTTGTGATTGTCCAGCGTGGCCGCGCCGTTCACCGCGTCGATGGTGGTGACGATGCCGTCCAGGCGATAGCGGCTGGACAGCAGCGGGTCGGTCATCAGCGTGTGGATGATGGGGGCGGGGTCCGCCAGTCCGGTGGTCTCGATGACCACGCGGTTGAATTCGGGAACCTCGCCCTTGACCCGCTTGAGGAACAGGTCGCGCATGGCATTCACCATGTCGCCGCGCACCGTGCAGCACAGGCAGCCCGATTGCAGCATGACGATGTCCTCGGCCACGTGGCTCACCAGCAGGTGGTCCAGGCCGACGGCGCCGAATTCGTTGATCAGCACCGCCGTCTCGCCCAGCTCCGGCTGCGCCAGCAGGTGGTTCAGAAGCGTGGTCTTGCCGCTGCCGAGAAAGCCGGTCAGCACGGTGACGGGAAGGGTGTCGCTCATTTCTTGTACAGCTCCTCGGGCGCGATGCGGACCTTCTCCACCTCGACCAGCCCCTCGGTGCGGGCGGCGGTGTAGAAACAGGTGCGCCGGCCGGTGTGGCAGGCTACGCCGTCCTGGTCCACCTTCAACAAGATGGTGTCGCCGTCGCAGTCGATCAGGAATTCCTTGAGGCGCTGCTGCTGGCCCGAGGTTTCGCCCTTGCGCCACAGCCCCTTGCGGGAACGCGAATAATAGCACACCCGGCCCGTCGCCAGCGTCTCGGCCACCGCCTCGCGGTTCATCCAGGCCATCATCAGCACCTCGCCGGTGTCGAATTGCTGGGCGATGGCGGGCACCAGCCCGTCGGCGTTGAAGGTGATGGCGGCCAGCGCCGCTGCGGCATCGGTCATGACCAAAGCTCCTGAGAATCGGGTGCTCTTCTATAGATCATTTCCGGTCCAGGCACGATGCCAAGCCGTCGCCCAGCCGGGTCATCAGGGTGAAATACTGGTCCGGCCCGGGCGGAATGTCGGCGCCCTGGGGGTCGAGCACGCCTTCGCGCGCGCCGGCCGCCTCGGCCAGGGTTTTCACGACGGGGGCGGGGAATTGCGGTTCGCGGAACACGCAGGCCGCGCCCGCCGCCTTCAGCCGGTCGCGCAAGATCGCCAGCCGCTTGGCCGAGGGCGGCCGATCGGGATCGACGGTGATCGATCCGGCGGCGGCCAGGCCGTAGCGCCGTTCCACATATTGGTAGGCGTCGTGGAACACCACGAAGGGCTTGCCGGCCACCGGGGCCAGTTGCCGGCGCAACTGGTTGTCCAGGGCCTCCAGCCGCGCCACCGTGGCGTGCGCGTTGGCCCGGTAGCGTTCGGCATTGGCGGCGTCCAGTTCGCTCAGCCGTTCCGCCACGGCGGTGACCAGCAGGCGGGCATTGCCGGGGTCCAGCCACACATGGCCGTCGATGGCGCCGTGATCATGGCCGTGGGCATGGCCCTTGCCGTGGCCCTTGTCATGATCGTGGCCGCCGTGATCGTCCTCCCACGCGCCGCCCGCGCGGGGCGGCAGGGTGGTGGCGCCCGGCAAATCGGCCATGGCGATCACGTCCAGCGACGCCTTGCGTCCCTTCAAGGGCTTGGCCAAAAAGGTCTCGTAGCCCTCGTCCACCATCACCACCACCTGGGCCGCCTGTAGCAGGCGGGCATCCGACGGCTTGAGCGCATAGGTGTGTTCCGACTGGGCGCCGCTGACCACCAGCCCCGGCTCGGCCACGCCCTGCATGACCGAGGCCACCAGCGAATGGATGGGCTGGATGGATGCCACCACCTTGGGCGCCTCGGCGCGGGCGGGCAGGGCGGCGGCGCAAAAGGCAAGCGCGCACAGCAGACGGGCGGGGGACTTCCCCATGGCGTGGCTCCGTGTCATGATGCGGATCGAGAGGCAATGTTATAATATAACAGTCTGGGTGTGCCAAGGACGCCGATGCACTTTCCCGTTCCCAATCACGATCACGGGCCTTGCGTGGCCCACGCCCTGGCGGCGGCCGAGGCCGAGTGCCGCCGGCGCGGCGCGCGGCTGACCGACGTGCGCCGCCGCGTGCTGGAACTGGTGTGGCAAAGCCACGCGCCGGTGGGCGCCTATGCCCTGCTGGAAACGCTGGGGCGCGAGGGGTTCTGCGCGGCGCCGCCCACGGTCTATCGGGCGCTGGACTTCCTGCTGGCCCACGGTCTGGTCCACCGCATCGAGCGGCTGAACGCCTATACCGGCTGTGCCCATCCCGGCACCCCCCATGCCGGGCAGTTCCTGTTGTGCCAGGATTGCGGCGCGGCGGCCGAGCTGATCGACCCCGCCATCGACCATGCGGTGGCCGCCGCCGCCGCCCGCCTGGGATTCACCGTGACCCGCCAGACCGTCGAGGTGGACGGCCTGTGTCCCGTCTGCCAGGCGCGAAAGGACGGCCATGGCCAATGACGCCTTGATCGCGCTGGAGGGGGTGTCGCTGTCGCGCGACGGAAACGCCGTGCTGTCCCAGGTGTCGCTGTCGGTGGAGCCGGGCCGCATCGTCACCATCGTCGGCCCCAACGGGGCGGGCAAGTCCACGCTGGTCAAGGTGGCGCTGGGGCTGGTGACGCCCGATGCCGGCCAGGTGCGCCGCGCCGCCGGCCTGTCGGTCGGCTACGTGCCGCAGACGCTGGCGGTGGAACCCACCTTGCCGCTGTCGGTGCGCCGCTTCCTGTCCATGGCCGCGCCGCGCGCCACCCTGGCCGAGCACGAGGCGGCGTTGGACCGCGTCGGCGCCGGCCACGTCCTGGGCCGTCAGGTCGCGCGGCTGTCGGGCGGCGAATTGCAGCGGGTGCTGCTCGCGCGCGCGCTGCTGCGCCGGCCGCGATTGCTGGCGCTGGACGAGCCGGTGGGCGGCGTGGACATGGCCGGCCAGGCGGAATTGTACGACCTGATCGCGCAATTGGCCCATGACGATGGCACCGGCGTGCTGATGGTCAGCCACGACCTGCACGTGGTCATGGCCGCCACCGACGAGGTGGTGTGCCTGAACCGCCATGTCTGTTGCGCCGGTCACCCCGAGGCGGTCAGCCGCCACCCCGAATATCTGGCGCTGTTCGGCGCCCGCGTGGCCGCCAGTCTGGCGGTCTACACCCACGTTCACGACCACCAGCATCTGCCCGACGGATCCGTGGGCGGACATGTGCATGGACCGGGCTGCAATCATGGATGAGTTTCTGGCCCGCGCCCTGGCCGGCGGCGTCGCCCTGGCCCTGGTGGCCGGCCCCTTCGGCTGTTTCGTGGTGTGGCGCCGCATGGCCTATTTCGGCGACACCCTGGCCCATGCCGCGCTGCTGGGCGTGGTGCTGGGCGCGCTCCTGGACCTGGATTTCGCCATCGGCATCGCGGCGCTGTCGCTGGCGGTCGCGGTGGCGGTCGCCCTGTTGCAGCGCCATCGCGATCTGGCCTCCGACACCTTGCTGGGCATCCTGTCCCATGGCGCGCTGGCGGTCGGGCTGGTGGCGCTGGCGTTGATGAACGATTCCCGCGTCAACCTGATGGGCTGGCTGCTGGGCGACATCCTGGCGCTGGACTGGAGCGACATCGCCGTGCTGTGGGGCGGCGGCGCGGTGCTGTTGGCGGCGCTGGCCGCCGTGTGGCGCAGCCTGGTCGCCATGACGGTCAACGAGGATCTGGCCGCCGTCGAAGGCCACGGGGTCGAGCGCGCGCGGCTGGTGCTGATGGTGCTGGTGGCGCTGGTGGTGGCCGCCGCCATGAAGGTGGTCGGCATCCTGCTGGTCACAGCACTGCTGGTCATTCCCGCCGCCACCGCCCGCCGTTTCGCCCGCACGCCGGAACAGATGGCGGTGCTGGCCGCCGTGGCGGGGGCGGCGGCGGTGGTGCTGGGTCTGGCGGGGTCGTGGCGCTTCGACACGCCGTCGGGGCCGTCGGTGGTGGTGGCCGCGCTGGCGCTGTTCGCGCTGTCGCGCGCGGCGCCCGAGCGGGGCTGAGCCATGTGGCAGGACGGCGTCGTCGCCATCGACTACACCCACGCCTTCTACCCCGAGCTGGCGCCCGCCCACATGGCCTTCGCCCTGCTGGCGCGCGGCTATGCGCCCCCGGTGGCGGCGGGGCGGCCGTTCCGCTATGCCGAATTGGGCTGCGGCCAGGGGCTGACCACCAACATGCTGGCGGCGCTGCACCCCCGGGCGCGCTTCGAGGCCATCGACCTGCTGGCCGCGCACATGGACGGCGCCCGTGCGCTGGCCGCCGAGGCGGGCCACGACAACGTGGCCTTCGCCTGCGAGTCCTTCGCCGATTTCGCCGCCCGCGACGGCGAGCCGTTCGACGTCATCGCCCTGCACGGCGTGTGGACCTGGGTGGACGAGGGCAACCGGCAAATCTTGCGCGACATCATCGCCCGGCGCCTGCGCCCGGGCGGCGCGGTGTTCGTCAGCTATAACTGCCTGCCCGGCTGGGGGGCGGACATGCCGGTGCGCGCCATGCTGATGGATCTGGTGGAACGCGGCGACGGCCCCTTGCCCGAACGCATCGAGCGCGCCCTGATCCACCTGAGCCGCATGGCCGACCTGGGCGGCTATTTCCAACAGGTGCCCAGCGCCGCCGCGCTGGTGGAAAGCCTGCTGTCAAAGACCGACGGCTATATCGCCCACGAATACCTGAACCGCCACTGGACGCCGTTCACCTCGGCCCAGGTGGCGCGCGACCTGGGCGGCGCGGGGTTGGAGTTCTGCGCCGCGGCCACTCTTCTGGACCATCTGGACCACTGGCAGGTGGCGCCCGATCTGCTGCCGCTGCCGTCCGATGACGAGACCGTGCGCGACGTGCTGACCTGCCGCCGTTTCCGCCGCGACCTGTTCGTGCGCTCGCCCCGGCGGCTGGATGAAGCGGGACGCCGCGCCACGCTGGGCGCATTGCGCTTCGCGCTGACGGTGTCGCCCCATGCCCTGCCGGAAACGGTGACGGCGCCGGGCGGCGAGCAGGTGCTGGATGCGGGCCTCTACGGGCCGCTGGCCCGCGCCCTGGCGGACGGGCCGTGCCGGCTCGACCGCCTGCCCGGCGAGTTCGAGGCGGTGGTGGAGGCCCTGCTGGTGCTGACCGGCCTGGGGCTGGCGGCACCCTCGCTGGAGGAGGGCGACGCGGAGCGGTGCCGCCGGCTGAACCGTGCGCTGCTGGAACGCAACCGCCATTCCGCCGCCATCCGCCAATTGGCCGCGCCGGCCATCGGCACCGCACTGGTGGTCGATATCCTGGACCGCCTGTTCCTGCTGGCCGAGGCGGAAGGGGCGGATGCCCCGGCCCTGGCCTGGGCGGTGCTGTCGGGGCGCGGCAAGCGTCTGCGCCGGGGCGGGCAGTGGCTGGAAGGCGACGCCGACAATCTGGCCGAGCTGCGCAGTCTTTATCGCGAGTTCACGGCCGAGCGCCGCCCGCGCCTGCGGGCGGCGGGCGTGGCCTGATACAACCGACCAATGAATATTGTCCCTCGCCGGGCGCTGCCTCCGGCGGCCTGGCCGCCGCCGCGATGGCGGCCGGATACCGGCCAGCAAGTCAGATCAAAGGTTGGCCGGCCCGAGCCGTCCGGTGGGGAAGGGCGGCCGGGTCAGTCCCGGCCCACCACGGCGTCGCCGATGATGCGGAATTCGTCCACCACCAGGTCGGCGCCCAGTTCGGTCGCGGGCACGCGCGCATAGCCGAAGCTGACCGCGATGCAGGGCAGGCCGGCGCCCTTGGCCGCCAGCACGTCGTTGATGGAATCGCCCACCATCACCGCCTCGTCACGGCCCACGCCCAGGCGGTTCAGCACGGTTTCGATGTGCACCGGATTGGGCTTGAGCGCCGGGGTGTCGTCGCCGCCCACCACCACCGCGAAATACTGCGCCAGATCCAGCGCCTCCAGGATCTCCAGGGTGGCGGCGGTCGGCTTGTTGGTGCACACCGCCAGCGCCACCCCGCGCGACTTCAGCCGCGCCAGGGTTTCCACAACCTGGGGAAACGGCCGCGTCAGCACGGTGGCGTGGGCTTCGTAGAATTCAAGGAAGCGGTCGAGCAGCGGGCCGACCGCGCCCGGCAGGCCGCCGCGCGCGGCGAAGGCGCGCTCGACCAGCGTATGGGCGCCGTCGCCGACCATGGGGCCGACCTCGGCATCGGTCACCGGTTGCCGGCCTTCCTCGGCCAGGATCTGATTGACCGCCACCGTCAGGTCGGGAAGCGAGTGAATCAACGTGCCGTCGAGATCGAAAATGGCGGCGCGCTTGGGCTGATGCATTGAAACCATCCGCAACAAAGATTGACTGGCCCGGGCGGTGCCTTTGTGGCACCTTCCCGCCGCTACCGCAACAGATTGGGTATGACCTCTCGGCATGGCCACCTCGCAGCTCGCCATCATCGTCCTCGCCGCCGGCATGGGCACGCGCATGAAGTCCGACCTGCCCAAGGTCATGCATCCTCTGGCCGGCCGGCCCATGGTCGCCCATCTGATGGATACCATTTCCGGCCTGTCCCCCGACCGCGTGGTGGTCGTCGTCGGCCCCGGCATGGAGCAGGTGGCCGAAACCGTCGCCCCCGCCCGCACGGTGGTGCAGACCGAGCGCCTGGGCACCGGCCACGCCGTCATGCAGGCGCGCGAGCTGTTGGCCGATTTCACCGGCGACGTGCTGGTGCTTTACGGCGACACGCCGCTGATCACCCGCGAGACGCTGGACCGCATGCTGGAGGAACGGCGCGGCCCCAAGGACCCGGCGGTGGTGGTGCTGGGCTTCAAGCCCCAGGACCCCGGCCATTACGGCCGCCTGGTGGTGGGGGCCGAGGGCCTCAAGGCCATCGTCGAATGGAAGGACGCCAATCAGGACCAGCGGGAAATTCCGCTGTGCAATTCCGGCGTGCTGGCCATCGACGGCAAGCGCCTGTGGGAGTTGGCCGCCCGCATCACCAACGACAACGCCAAGGGCGAGTACTACCTGACCGATCTGGTGTCGCTGGCGCGCGGCGACGGCGCCGCCTGTTCGTTCGTGCTGGGCGACGAAGAGGAACTGCTGGGCGTCAACTCGCGCGCCGAGCTGGCCTCGGCCGAGGCCATCGCCCAGGCCCGTCTGCGCACCCGCGCCATGGAAAACGGCGCCACCCTGATCGACCCGGCCAGCGTGTGGTTCGCCTGGGACACCCGCATCGGCCGCGACGTGGTGGTGTGGCCGCATGTGGTGTTCGGCCCCGGCGTCACCGTGGGCGACGGCGTGGTGATCAAGGGATTCTGCCATTTCGAGCATTGCAGCATCGGCGACGGCGCCGATGTCGGCCCCTATGCCCGACTGCGCCCCGGCGCCGAGGTGGGCGCCAAGTGCCACGTGGGCAATTTCGTCGAGATCAAGAAGGCGGTGCTCGAGGAAGGCGCCAAGGTCAATCACCTGACCTATGTGGGCGACGCCCGCATCGGCGCCGGCGCCAATGTGGGCGCGGGCACCATCACCTGCAATTACGACGGCTTCAACAAGTCGTTCACCGATATCGGCCCCGGTGCCTTCATCGGTTCCAATTCCTCGCTGGTGGCGCCGGTCAAGATCGGCGCCGGTGCCATCGTCGGCGCCGGCAGCGTGGTGACGCGCGACGTCAGCGCGGGCGCCCTGGCGGTGACGCGCGCCAACCAGATGGAACTTTCGGGCTGGGCCGACCGCTTCCGCGAGAAGAAGCGCGCCGACAAGGTCTCGGGCAAGTAAACTCCGTCGTTTCAAGGAGCAAGCGGACATGTGCGGCATCGTCGGCATCATTGGCAAGGGCGAGGTCGCCCCGTCGCTGATCGAGGGACTGCGTCGGCTGGAATATCGCGGCTATGACTCGGCCGGCATCGCCACCCTGGTGGATGGCCGGGTCGAGCGCCGCCGCGCCGAGGGCAAGCTGGCCAACCTGGAAACGCTGCTGAAGTCCAATCCGCTGGCCGGCCGCATTGGCATCGGCCACACCCGCTGGGCCACGCACGGCGTTCCCAACGAGCGCAACGCCCACCCGCACGCCACCGCGCGCGTGGCGGTGGTGCATAACGGCATCATCGAGAATTACTCGGAACTGAAGGCGGAACTGGCCGCCGCCGGCCAGAGCTTCGAAAGCGACACCGACACCGAGGTGGTGGCGCAACTGATCGATTTCCACCTGGCCCAGGGCATGTCGCCCGAGGAGGCGACCGCCGCCTCGCTCAAGCGGCTGCACGGCGCGTTTGCGCTGGGCATCATCTTCACCGGCCATGACGATCTGCTGATCGCCGCGCGCGAGGGCAGCCCGCTGGCGCTGGGCTATGGCGACGGCGAGATGTTCATCGGCTCCGACGCGCTGGCGCTCGCGCCCTTGACACAGAAGATCAGCTATCTGGCCGATGGCGACTGGGCGGTGGTGCGCCCCGGCACGGTGGTCATCCACGACCGCGAAGGGCGGCTGGTCAATCGCGAGGTGCGCCTGACCCAGTTGTCGGGCGCGCTGATCGGCAAGGGCCAGCACCGCCACTTCATGGTCAAGGAAATCTTCGAACAGCCGCAGGTGCTGGGCGACACCCTCAACACCATGCTCAATCCGGCGACGCGTACGCTGACCCTGCCCGCTATCCCGTTCGATCTGGGCGCCATCGACAAGGTGACCATCGTCGCCTGCGGCACCTCGTTCTATGCCGGCATGGTGGCGCGCTACTGGATCGAGAAGCTGGCCCGCGTGGCGGTCGAGGTCGAGATCGCCTCGGAATTCCGCTATCGCGAGCCGGTGCTGGCGCCCGGCGGCCTGTCCATCTTCATCTCGCAATCGGGCGAGACCGCCGACACGTTGGCGGCGTTGCGCTATTGCAAGGCCCAGGGCCAGCACACCCTGTCGCTGGTCAACGTGGCCGAAAGCACCATCGCCCGCGAATCCGAGGTGGCGCTGCTCAGCCAGGCCGGCCCCGAGATCGGTGTCGCTTCCACCAAGGCGTTCACCACCCAGTTGGTGGTCATGGCCTGCCTGGCCGTCTCGCTGGCCCGCGCCAAGGGCAAGCTGGACGCCGCCGAGGAAGCCCGCCTGTGCCAGGCGCTGGCCGAGCTTCCGGCCCAGGTCTCGTCGGTGCTGCGCCAGGAACACCTGATCCGCGAGATCGCCGAGACCATCGCCCAGGCCCGCGACGTCATCTATCTGGGTCGCGGCACCGGCTTCCCCATCGCGCTGGAAGGCGCGCTCAAGCTCAAGGAAGTCAGCTACATCCACGCCGAGGGCTACGCCTCGGGCGAGCTG
The DNA here is from genome assembly GCA_023426365.1 of Pseudomonadota bacterium. Taxonomy (GTDB): domain Bacteria; phylum Pseudomonadota; class Alphaproteobacteria; order Rhodospirillales; family Magnetospirillaceae; genus Magnetospirillum. The sequence goes on along the minus strand of JAFAAW010000149.1, from coordinate 349 downwards.
AAGCACGGCCCCATCGCCCTGATCGACGATCACGTGCCGATCATCGTGGTGTGCCCGACCGACGAGCTTTACGAAAAGACCGCCTCCAACGTTCAGGAAGTGGTGGCGCGCGGCGGCAAGGTGGTGTTCCTGTCCGACAAGGCCGGCATCGACCGCCTGGCCGCCAAGGCGCTGGCGACGGTGGAACTGCCCCAGGTCGATCCGTTCGTCGCCCCCATCCTGTACGCCATCCCCGTCCAGTTGCTGGCCTATCACGTCGCCGTCGCCAAGGGCACCGACGTCGATCAGCCGCGCAACCTCGCCAAGTCGGTGACGGTGGAATAGGCGGGCGGGAGCCTCAGCCTAGCTT
>JAFAAW010000112.1 GCA_023426365.1 Pseudomonadota bacterium | reverse complement strand
GGTGACCGCCTTTGCCGATCCCGATTCCATCGCCGGCTTCCTGCGCGAGGGCTTCGACCAGGTCATCACCAAGCCGCTGTCCATCCGCAAGCTGCTGGACGAGGTCGAGCGCTACTGCGGATAGGCGAAACCGCGCAGCCGCACCGGCGTACGAGGCTACTGGCGCCAGAATTACACATCTTAATGGTTGCGCGTATAGGGTCACAAACCTACCATCACGAACAACGGTTTCGTGACAGGGGGAATTGGATGATCCGTTGCGCCTATATGTTCGTTCTGGCTGTCGTCGTGGCCGCGGTGTCCGGCTGCGCCGGCACAAAACCGATCCCGCTGGACCGCGCCCAGGCCAACATCAAGACCATCGGCATCGTCACGCCCTATGTCGCCCAATCGCCGACCTCGTATATCGCGGCGTCGCCGGGGCGCAATTTCGGCCTGATCGGCGCCCTGATCGACGCCGGCGTGCGATCCAGCCGCGAACAGGCTCTCGAGGCGACGCTGAAAACCCAGCAATTCTCGGCCGAGCAGACCCTCAGCGACCGGCTGGCCGAGGCGATCAAGGCCCAGGGCTACGACGTGGTCATGATCCCCGCCAAGCGGGTCGAGAAGGGCGAGTTCCTGGATAAATACCCCCAATCCGCCGGAGTGGACGCCTATATGGACGTGGTTCTGCCGTCCTGGGGCTATGTGGCGGCGGGGGTGCAGTCCTCGGCGCCGTTCCGGCCGTTCATCGCGGTCAAGTGCAAGCTGGTGCGCTCGCGGGATGCGTCGGTCCTGATGCAGGACTGGGTGATCTACAACCCCATCAACGAACGTGCTGGCGACGGCGTCACGCTGTCGCCCGACCCCACCTTCGCCTTCGCCACCTCCGACATGATGGAGCATCAGGCCGAGCACACCGCCGAGGGGCTGCGTGTGGCCATGGCCCAGACGGCGACCGCCATCGGGGTGCTGCTGCGATGAGCGGCCGTCGCCGCGCCGCAGGCGTGATGCTGGCCGGCCTGCTGGCCGGCTGCGTCCAGCCCAACGCCGCGCCGCCCACGCTGACGCTGGCGGCCACCAATTGCGCTTCCGCCCCCAACCTCGCCCTGGCCCAGGACCTGCCGCTGGGGGAAAAGAAATCCGCCTACAAGCTGGTGGAGGTGAAGGTCGACGCCCCCTGCCTGCGGGACGGCGACGGCCGTGCCCGCCTCTACAGCCTGTTCCACCTGCCCCCGGCTGCCGCCACGCCGTTCACCTTGCGGGTGAGCAGCCCCGCACAGGGAAAGGCGGTTCTGGCGCCCAAGATCGCGCTGCTGGATGCGCAGGGCGGCGTGGCGCGCGAAATCGCGGACGATGCCTTGCTGTTCCGGGGCGGCGCGTTCGGCACGCTGTTCCGCCTGCGGCCCGAGGATCGCTACCTGCTGGTCACATCCGATCCCGCTCGCGTCGGCAAGAGGTTCATGCGCACGGCGACGACGCTGAACAGCGCGATGGTCTACACCGGCACCGGTTTCTCCACCTACCACACCGGTGCCGATCACACGTCGGACTACACCTTCTCCCATACCGGCACGCTGGATATCCGGGTCGAACCGCTGGCCTTGGCCGGGTCATGACCGTAACGCCTCGGGATGCGGGGGTCAGCTCCCCGCTCCCGTCGGCAACCGGACCGTGACCAGGGTGCCCTGGCCGGCTTCCGATTTCAGCTCCACCTGACCGCCGTGCAGTTCGACGAAGCGGCGCACCAGGGCGAGACCCAGGCCGGCGCCGCTGTTGTGGACGGTCCGGACGAAGCTGTCGAACACACGGGCCTGATCCTGGACCGGGATGCCGGGGCCTGAATCGGCGACCACCAGCCGCAATTCGCTGCCCTGGCGTTCGGCGCCCACGGTGATCGACCCGCCCGGCGGGGTGAACTTCACCGCATTGCCGATCAGGTTGAACATCACCTGCTTGAGCCTGCGCTGGTCGGCGACGATCCAGCCGATATCCAGCGGACAGGTGAAATCCAGTTGCAGCTTCTTTTCGCGCACCCGTTCGCGCACCAGCGACAGCACCGCCGACAGCATGGGGTGGATGTCCACCGCGTCCAGCTCCAGCGTCATCTGGCCCGCCTCGATGGCGGCGAGGTCCAGGATGTCGGAGACCAGCCGTTCCAGCGCGTGGCCGGCGTCCGAGATGCCGCGCACGTATTCGTGCTGGCGCTTGTTCATCTTGCCGAAATATTCCGCCGACAGCATTTCGGCAAAGCCGATCACCGTGGTCAGCGGCTTGGACACCTCGGCCGAGACGTTGGCGATGAACTCGCTTTTCAGGGTGTCGGCGGCGGCCAGCGCCTCGTTGCGTTCGATCAGCGCGCGCTCGACCCGCGCGGTGTCGGTGACGTCCAGGAAGGTCAGCAGCATGGCGCCGTCGGGCAGCGGCACCGCCGTGCAGTCCAGGATGGAATCGTCCTGGCGCTCCAGCCGGCCCTCCATGGGCGTGCGCCGATTGACCAGCGCCATCATCTGCTCGCGCGCCGCCGGCCACGACGAGGCGCGGTCGGGCCGCCCCTCGAACAGCGGGCGCAGGCGCTCGACCACCTCGTGCAGGTGGGGTTCGCCGGCCAGATCCTCGGGCGCCAGGTTCCAGATGCGGCAAAAGGCCGGGTTGGTCAGCTTGAGGCGGCCGTCGCCGCCGAACACCGCGATGCCCTCGTGCAGGTGGTCCAGCGTCTCGCGCTGCACCGCCACCGCGGTGTTGAACGAGCGCTCCAGCGCCAGGGTGTCGGTGACATCCTCGTAGGTGTAGATCAGGCCGCCATAGGGATGCGGGCTGACCACCCGGCGCAGGGTGCGGCCGTCGGGCAGGTGCAGCAGGGTCTCCACCGGCTCGATCAGCGAGATGAAGCGCTTGAGTTCCTCTTCCTTGGCGGCGCGGTAATCGGCCGTTTCCGGCAACAGGCGGCGTTCGCGCAGGGCGTCCAGCACGCCGCCATAGGTGGGCTGCGCCATCAGCCAGTCGCGGTCCAGCCGCCACAGCCGGGCGAAGGCGGTGTTGAAGAAGGTCAGCCGGGTGTCGGTGGAATAGATGGCGATGGCGGTGGACAGCCGCTCCAGCACCTCGCCATGGGCGGCGACATGGTGGGAGAGGTCGTGCTGCAATTCCTCGATGCGGGTCTGGTCCTCGGCGAAGCCGGCGGTCAGCCGGCTGTCGCCCACCTGAAGCGGCATCTCGGTCACGGTGACCAGCCGGCGCGCGCCCGACAGCACCAGATGGAACTGGTCGGAACGCGGCTCGCCCGCCGCGCGGGCGCGGGCGGCAAGGGCCCGGGTTTCGCGCACCAGATTGTCCGACGCCAGCTCCACCTGTCCGGCCACCACCGCGTCGGGACCGGCGGCGTCCACCGCCACCGCATAGGCGCGGTTGACGGTCAGCAGCGACAGGTCCTCGTCGCGCAGCCAGACCGGCACCGGCAGCGCATCGATCAGCGCCCGCAGAAAGGCAGTGTCCGAGGCCAGCGCCTGGAGCGACCGGGCCAGATCCTCGACCACGCTGGCGCCTTCGGTGACGTCTTGCATCCACACCAGATCGGCCAGCCGGTCGCCCTCGGGGGTGGCGGCCCGCACGCCCATGGCGCGCACCCGGCGGCCGGCCGCGCCGTCCAGGGTCAATTCCTGCTCGAAGCGCTCGCCCTCCTCGCGCAGGGCGCGCACGGCGGTGTCCAGGCGCAGGGAATCCTCGGGCGCAAAGGCGGCCAGCACGTCCTCGAAGGCCGAATCGACGCCGTGGGTCAGACCCAGCAGCACCGCCAGACGGCGCGAGCACCAACCCGACTGGCCGGCATCGTCGAGCCAGCAAAAGAAGCCGTCGGGACTGGCGGCTAGGGATTCCTTGAGCCGCAGGGCGGACTGCTCGGCGGAGCTCAGCCGGTCGGCCAGGCGCCCCATGCGCCAGCGCTGCCAGAACACCACCAGCAAGGAAAGCGGGAAGGCGACGGCCGCCCCCAGGAGCGCGGCGGCCATCGGCAGCGACAGCACGGCATAGTCGCCGCCCACGTCCCCGACCCCCACCGCTTGCGCCCAGGCCGGCACGGCCCCGGCCACCCAGGCGGCGGTTCCGGCCATCAGCGTGCCCCAGCTCTTGCCCATGAATTCTCCCGGCGAACAGGCGCCAATCCCCGGCGCGAGAGTGCCCCCCGCCTGCCCGAAAGGCAAGGGGTTGCCTGCCCATCTTTGGGAGAGAGCATCCCCATTCCGAGTTGTCCCCCAAGGCGGAGGCTGATAAACCCGGTCTGCCCAAAACCGAAGGAATCGGCCGATGCTGCAAAAGACCTATGACTGGATGATGGACAAGGCCGCCCATCGCCACGCCGTGTGGTGGATGGCCGCGATCTCCTTCATCGAAAGCTCGGTCTTTCCCATCCCCCCCGACCTGATGCTGATCCCCATGGTGCTGGCGGCGCCCACGCGCTGGTTCCGGTTGGCGATGATCTGCACGCTGTCCTCGGTGGCCGGCGGCTATCTGGGCTATGCCATCGGCTATTATTTCATGGACAGCATCGGCGCCGCCGTGCTGATGGCCTTCCACCTGACGGAGAAGTTCGCCGCCTTCAAGCCGCTGGTGGACCAGTACGGGGCATGGGTGATCATCGTCAAGGGCGCCACCCCCATCCCCTACAAGCTGATCACCATCGCCGCCGGCGCCTTCCACTTCAACCTGGCCGAGTTCAGCTTCGCCAGCTTCATCGCGCGCGGCATGCGCTTCTTCCTGATCGCCGCCCTGCTGTGGAAGTTCGGCCCGCCCATTCGGGAATTCGTCGAACGCCGCCTCAAGCTGGTCACCACCGCGCTGGTGCTGCTGCTCATCGGCGGCGTCGCGGTGCTGAAGCTGCTGTAGCCCCCTCGCCCCTGACACTCCCGCCCGCCGGCGGTCAGGTCAGGTGCTGGCGGGTGATGTAGTCCTCGGCCTGCATTTCCATCAGGCGCGACACCGTGCGCTGGAATTCGAAGGCGCCGACGCCGCTCGGGTACAGCGTCTCGGGCGGCGCGGCGGCCGAGCAGATCAGCGTCACCTTGTGCTCGTACAGGGCATCCACCAGGGTGACGAAGCGCTTGGCCTTGTCCTTGTTGTCGGGGCTGAGCGTGGGGATGTCCGACAGGATCAGCGTGTGGTAGAGCGTCGCCAGCTCGATGTAGTCGCTGGCACCCAGGGCGGCGCCGCACAACTGGTCGAAGGTGAAGCGCGCGACCCCGGCGGCGGCCAGCGGCACCGCCACCTTGCGGCCATGCACGGTCAGTTCGTCGGGACGCGGCACCGCGCCCTCGGTCAGCCGCCGGAAGGCGGCGTCGAGCTGGGCGGCGGCCTCGGCCCCCAGCGGCGCGTGATAGACCTGCAGCCCCTTCTTGCGGCCCAGGCGGTAATCGCGCTCGCTGTCCAATTGCAGCAGGTCCAGGCGCTGTTCGATCAGCCCGATGAACGGCACGAAGCGGTCGCGCTGAAGGCCGTCCTTGTACAGGTCCTTGGGCGGGCGGTTCGAGGTGATGACCACCACCACGCCCGCATCCAGCAGCCCCTGGAACAGGCGGCCGACGATCATGGCGTCGCCGATATCGGTGATCTGCAACTCATCCAGGCACAGCAGCCACGCATTGGCGGCCAGGTCGCGCACCAGGGTGGGAATGGGGTCGTCGCCCTTGGCCCCCGCCTTGCGCCAGGCGTGGATGGCCATGTGGACGTCGCGCATGAATTCGTGGAAATGCACCCGGCGCTTGCCGGCCACGGCGGTGTTCTCGAAGAACAGGTCCATCAGCATGGACTTGCCGCGCCCGACCTCGCCGAAGATGTAGAGGCCCTGCTTGGGGTCGCAATCGACGCAATCGCCCGGCTTCCATTGCAGCGCCGGCCGGGCCGGCTTGCCGCCGATGCCGAAGCGCGCCAACCAGCCGCCCTGGCCGGTGGTGGGGCGATAGCCGCGGATGGCCTTGGACAGGCTTTGCAGCTTTTCCACCGCCAGTTCCTGGGCGGGATCGGGGCGAATTTCGCCGCGCTTGAGGCGATCGCGATAGGTGAACAGGGGGCCGTCACTCATGATGGGCAGACACTACCCGGTTTGTGCGAGACGGAAAAGGCGTCATGGCGGGTCGCCCTGGCCCTGTAGCCGGCGGCCGGCCACCAGGCCGAAGCGGAGCGTCATGGCCTTGCGCCGGCCGGGATGCAGGCTGTGGGCCGGCGCCTCGCGCAGGATGTGGGCGTCGAAGGAATCGGCCACCAGCACGCCCGCCTGCTCGGGCAGCAGCGCCAGCGGGAAGCCGGGATCGACGCAGAAGTAAAGGGCGTCGCACCAATCCAGGTAGTCGGGCCATTTGCGGTCGGCCAGGAAATCCTCGACGCCCGATTTGACCTCGATCCCCCACAGGCGGCCGTCGGGCAGCAGCGCCATCAGGTCCAGCCGCCGCCCGCTGGGCAGGCGGAATTCCGCCACCACGCCGGCGCCCAGGGCGGCGAGATGGCGGGCCGCCCCGCGCGCCAGACGTTCGGCGGTCGCCCCCCTGCCCTTGTCGCCGTTGCCCGCGGTGTCCATGTTTCGCCCTTGCTTTCAACCGCCGTTGGGTCTATGTCCCACGCCCATCCGCCCCCAACGCCCGGACAAGCCCATCATGATGAAGGTCATCCGCGCCAAGCTGCACGGCATCCGCGTCACCAGCGCCGACCTCAACTACCACGGTTCCATCACCCTGGACCCCGAGCAATGCGCGCTGGCCGGGATCTATCCCATGGAATTCGTCGAGATCTGGAACAAGAATTCCGGCGCCCGCATCTCGACCTACGTGATCTTCGGCAAGCCCGGCTCGCGCTGCTGCATTCTGAACGGCGCCGCCGCCCGCACCTGCCAGACCGGCGACGAGGTGATCATCGCTTCGGCCGATTATGTCAAGGGACCCGAGGAACTGTACACGCTCAAGCCGCGCATCCTGACCTTCCTGCCCGACAATCAGGTGGATCAGGTGCTGTATTACGACGTGTTCCAGTCCGAGCAGCGCCCCTATGATTTCCGCATCATGGACGCGGACAAGCATACGGTCGAATCGTGCCACACCTGGCCGAACGTGAACATCGCCGCCGTGCGCGCCGACCTCGGCAAGAAGGGCTGGAGCGAGGCCGAGATCGACGCCTTCGTGTCCTCGCATTTCTCGCTGTAAGGCAATGACGCAGAAGACCGCCATCGTCCTGCTGTCGGGCGGACTGGATTCCGCCACCGCGCTGGCCATCGCCCAGGACATGGGCTTCGCCTGCGCGGCGCTGTCGTTCCGCTACGGCCAGCGCCACCTGACGGAACTGGACTGCGCCGCCAAGGTGGCGGCGCGGGCGGGGGTGATCCGCCACGAGATCTGCGACATCGACCTGCGCGCCTTCGGCGGCTCGGCGCTGACCGCCGACATCGCCGTGCCCAAGGACCGCGACGAGGCGGCGATGGGGGCGGAAATCCCCATCACCTATGTGCCCGCGCGCAACACCATCATGCTGTCCTTCGCCCTGGCCTTCGCCGAGGTGATGGGGTCGGCCGACATCTTCCTCGGCGTCAATGCGGTGGATTATTCGGGCTATCCCGATTGCCGCCCCGAATACATCGCCGCCTTCGAGCGCATGGCCAACCTGGCGACCAAGGCGGGGGTCGAGGGGCACAAGCTGACCATCCACGCGCCCTTGCAAACCCTGTCCAAGGCCGACATCATCCGGCGCGGGCTGGAATTGGGCGTGGATTACGGCCTGACGTCGAGCTGCTACGACCCCGACCCGCACGGCCATGCCTGCGGCCGCTGCGATGCCTGCCGCCTGCGCCTGCGCGGATTCGCCGAGGCCGGGGCCGCCGACCCCGCGCCCTACACGGCCGGCTGATACAATTTATCACCGCCCCAGGTTTGACAGAGCCGCCCGCTTTCCCCATCCTGCCCCCAATTGGGGACAGGCGAATTGCGGGGGATATGCACATGTCGGCGGCCGGTTTCTGGCGTTTTTCTGCTTTGGCCCTGGTGGCGACCCTGGCCGCCTGCGGCGGTGCGGCGCATCAGGCGGGACAGCCCGGCACGGGCGCCCCGACGGCGCAGAGCGCCCCGGCCCGTCCGGGCGACGTGGTGACCGAGGAATTCACCATCTCGGCCAAGGATGACGGCATTTCGCTGTACCTGCGCAACAAGCACCCGGCCGAATATTATTACGGCAAGCCCCAGCAGACCGTTCTGTTCATCCACGGCGCCTCCTTCCCCGGATCGGCCACCTTCGATTTCGCGGTGGACGGCACCAGTTGGATGGACTGGATGGCCAGGCGCGGCTACGACGTCTACACCCTCGACATCCGCGGCTATGGCAAATCCACCCGCCCGCCCGCCATGTCCGAACCGGCCGAGGCCAACAGCCCGGCGGTGGACGGCACGGTGGCGCTGCGCGACGTGTCCAAGGCGGTGGATTTCATCCTGTCGCGCCGCAACCTGGACCGGCTGGTGCTGGTGGGCTGGTCGTGGGGCGCCACCCTGGCCGGCTCGTATGCCACGCAAAGCTCGGCCCGGGTGGAAAAGCTGGTGCTGTACGCGCCGCAATGGCTGTCCGACGCCAAGCCGGCCGACGGCGGCGCCAAGCTGGGCGCCTGGCGCGAGGTGCCGCTGACCGCGATCCGCGAGCGCTGGACCCGCGACGTGCCCAACAAGGAGCGCGGCGAGTTGGTGCCGGCCGCCACCATCGACGCCTTCGTCGCCGGGCTGAAGACGGCCGACCCCGAAGGCGCCAAGAACAATCCGCCGGTCATGCGCGTTCCCACCGGCGCGGTGGCCGACTGGCTGGCGAGCTGGGGGGCCAACAAGCCCTATTGGCAGCCCAGCCGGGTGTCGTCGCCCACGCTGGTGATCCAGGGCGAATGGGATGTCGAGACGCCGCCCGACCAGGGATTGTCGGTGTTCGCGCAGTTGAACGGCGCGCCCTATCGCCGCTATGTGCTGCTGGGCGAGGCCACCCACACCGTGCTGTTCGAAAAGAACCGCCATCAGCTTTATCGCGCGGTTCAGGGATTTTTGGAGGAGAAGTGAGCCTGCGCCAGGCCCACACCGTCCTGAATGTCCGCACCGCCGGCCAGGGGCTGACCGACATCACCCGCGAGGCGGCGGCCTTCGTCGCCGCCAGCGGCATCCGCGACGGCCTGCTGACCCTGTTCATCCAGCACACCTCGGCCAGCCTGACGGTGCAGGAGAACGCCGACGCGGACGTCCTGGCCGACCTCAACGACTTTTTCCGCCGCGTGGTGCGCGAGGACCCATCCTTGTACCGCCACACCATGGAAGGTCCCGACGACATGCCCGCCCACATCCGCACGGCGCTGACCAACGTGCAGATTTCCGTGCCGGTCTTGACCGGAGTAATGGCGCTGGGCACCTGGCAGGGCCTTTATGTGTTCGAGCACCGCGCCCGGCCCCATGACCGCCGGGTGGTGCTGCACATTTCAGGCACCTGACCCAAGCGGAGGACAACCGGTGAAAAGACTGATCGCGGCGGCCCTGTGGGCCGTGCTGGCGGCGCCTGCCCTGGCCGCCGACCCCGCCCTGCCCGAGCCGCCGCCCGCCGACTGGCTGGGCCAGGCCGATCTGTTCGTCACCGTGACCCAGTCGCGTGACGACGAGGCGGTGGCGGCCTGGGAACGGCGCCATCAAACCATGCTGTCGTCGGGCTATCTGTTCGACCTGTCGCGCCGGCTCCTGGCGCATGATCCCGATCAGGCCATGGAATGGTACGTGGTCGCCCAGATGCGCGGCCGCTATGACGCGGGGCGCTGCGTGGACGACACCGCCAACCGGGCGCTGTCGCGGCTGGCGCGCACGGCCACCGGGGTGCTGCGCTATGGCGAAAGCCGGCCGCATGAATTCGCCGCCGCCGGAAAGCGCGCGCTGGCGCGCGGCGACCTGCTGAGCCACACCATCCATCCCGACTGGATCTGCGCCCAGGGCTTTAGCGGCATGGGCGGGCGCAGCGCCGGCACCACGCCGCCGGCCACCTGGCCCGCCCTGGAACACAGGCTGCGCCAGGATTGGGCCAAGCAATTCGAGGCCATGGAGAAACGCTGATCGGTGTGTCCCCCGCCGCGTGACTTCCACCGGGGCGTGACAGGCGCCATCTGGCGGACAGACATCCGGTGTGTGTTTGGGAGGACACCATGGACATCAGGACAACCGCCATCGCCGCGGCCGGTCTGGCCGTGTGGCTGGGCGCGGGCGCGCTTCCGGCCCAGGCCCATGACCAGGGCATCATCACCTGCCAGATCGACCTGGGACTGTTCGCCCGCGACGTGGACGCCGCCGGCAACAGCCTGCGGCCCCAAGCCCGCGACACCGCCCGCAAGGTGATCGAGGTGGGCATCAACCAGTGCCGGTCGGGGCCGCAACTGACCATGACCAACATCCGCGCCGCCCGCCAGGCCATCGGATTGCCCGGCAACCCCGCCAACCGCCCGCTGGTCGCCAATTACTGGTCCATGCCCAGCCAGGATATGGCAAGCTTGCGTGAATAGGCCGTCGAGCGCTCGATCTGGCGCACGGCCGCGACCTGCCGCCATTGCGGCGGCGGCCAGGCGCGAGGACGCGGGCGCCCGGCAAGCGCCAAGCATAGAACCAGGCCAGCCTGCGTCATAGGTGATGCTCGACGATCTGGCCGACCCGATGCGGGGTGCGCGACAGGTGCGCGCCCCGCATCCTCTTCCGCCGGGAGGCAAGCCCATGCGCGCCATCACCCTGTCCCTGATCCTGGCACTGATCGCGCCCCTGGCGGCACACGGGCAGACGGTCGCCTGCGACGCCCGCGTCAAGCGCATCGTCAACAACCTGCGTCACGAACCGATGACCCCCGACCAGGCCGAGCGCGCCCGCCAGGCGCTGTACGCCGCCATCGACAAATGCCGTCCGCTGGGATCGGGAGCCAGCGCGCGCGGCCGCGAACGGCTGAGCCAGTCCGAGGCCGCCCCCGACACCCGGCTGGACCGCCAATCGTGGCGGGCGGAACAGAACCAGCTGTCGCCGTCGGAACAGCGCGAGGGCGACCGGCGCATGGACGCCATCGACCGCAAGGCGCAGACCGACCCGCGCGCCGCCCGCGACATGCAACGCATCTGGGACGCCGACCGGTCGCTGAACACCATCAACCGGCCGCCCAATCCCATGCCCACCACGCCGGGCAGCCCGTCGCTGGTGGGGCCGGGCGACCACAACTGAGCGAGGTGCGCCATGATCGCACGCCTTGTCGTCCTGGCCGCCCTGGTGGCGGCGGTGCCCGCCTGGGCGCAGTCCGAAGGTGCCTGCCGCAGCAGCGCGCGCGACGTTGAACGCGAATTGGTGCTGCGCGGCGACAAGCTGTCCTCCACCGATCGGCTGGTGGCCGAGCAGCGGCTGAGCCTCGGCGAGGGATTGTGCACGCGCGATTCCGGCCGGGCGGACCGCGACCTGGAGCAGTTGCGCCGCGACATCATCCAGCAGGCGAACCGTCCGCCCGCGGTGCCGCCGCCCGGCGCCCTGCCGACCGACCGCTACTGAGCGCTCATGCCCAGCCCGGCGGCGGATGCGATCAGCGGCACGGGCGCCGCGGATCGGCGCCGTCGCACAGCTCGATGCCGTTGACGTACTCGGTCCACTCGCGCAATTCGTCGGCCGAGATGGGGGTGATCGCGGGGTTGAACGGCTCGCCGCGCCAGATGCGGCTGACCACATAGAACGCCTCGCGCCCGCGGATGGCGTAGTAAAGGGTGAAGGTGCCGCGCCCGTCACCCTTGTAGCGGCCGCAGGCCACGGTGCGGGTGCCGGCCTCGGCGCCGCCGACGCGGCCCAGGCTGGGCGGGCCGGCGGTGGCGCCCTCGCACACGGCGGCGGTCTTCTGCACCACCTGCTCCATGAAATCGGCGACCGTCAGCGGCACGCCGCGAAACGCCTGCACGGTCACCCGCCGGGTCCAGGACTGGTCGGTCTCGTTGGGGGACACCAGCTCGGTCGCCTCGCCGCTGCGGTCGGAGACGTTGGCCACCACCTTCCAATCCGGCAGTTGCGGCACCTGCAAGCGCTCGGCGGCGCCCGCCGCCGTCCCTGAAACCATGCCCCACGCCACCATCGCCAGCATTAACCCGCGCATCGCCGCCTCCGTTGACCGCGATTCCAGCCTAGCGCGGCGTCGGCGGCCCCACAACCGCGCCGATACCCTACCAAATCGCTTGACCCTGGCGAGGGCGCGACAATATAAAACTGAACCGTTCAGTTCATGTAGCCGAGCCTTCCATGAAGAAGCCCGCCCTGCTTGCCGTCGCCGCGCTTGGTTTGCTGTCCGCCGGCGTGGGCGGCTGGCGCTGGACGACCGAGTGGCGGCACTGGCAGACCACCGACGACGCCTATGTGGAAGGCGACATCACCAACATGGCTCCCAAGGTCGGCGCCCATGTCGTGCAGGTGGCGGTGGCCGACAATCAGGCGGTCCGGGCCGGCGACGTGCTGGTGCGCCTGGACGACCGCGACTTCAAGGCCCGCGTCGCCGAGGCGCGCGCCCTGGTGGCGGCCCGCAGGGCGGCGCTGGCCCAACTGGACGACCGCGTGGCGGTGCAGCACGCGACGCTGGCCCAGGCCGGCGCCTCCATCGCCTCGGCCCAGGCCGATCTCCAGCGGTCGCGCGCCGATCTGGAACGCGCCCAGCGTCTGGTGCGCGAGGATTTCGTCAGCCGCCAGCGCTTCGACACCCAGGCGGCCGAGGCGGCCAAGGCGGCGGCCAGCCTGACCGGCTCCAACGCCCAGGCGCTGGCCGCCAAGCGCCAACTGGCCGTGCTGGAGGCCGAGCGCGACATCACCCAGGCCCAACTGGAACAGGCCCAGGCGCAACTGGCGCTGGCCGAGGCCGACCTGGACGCCACCGTCATCCGCGCCCCCGTGAGCGGCGTCATCGGCAACCGCGTGGTGCGCGAGGGCATGTACGTGCGCACCGGCCAGCACCTGCTGAGCGTGGTGCCGCTGGCCAACGTGTGGGTGGACGCCAATTACAAGGAAACCCAGATCGGCGCCATGCATCCCGGCGCCCGCGCCGAGATCGAGGTGGACGCCTTTCCCGGCGTCACCGTGATCGGCACCGTCACCGGGTTCTCGCCCGCCTCGGGCGCCAAGTTCAGCCTGTTGCCGCCCGAGAACGCCACCGGCAATTTCACCAAGGTGGTGCAGCGCCTGCCCGTGCGCATCGAACTGCCGGCCGACAACCCGCTGGCCGGCCGGCTGCGCCCCGGCCTGTCGGTGATCACGCGCGTCGATACCCGCACCAGCACGCCCGAGCATCTGTCGCCGCTTGGCGGCAGTGGCCGCTGACGCCGCATGGCCCACGTCGACCGCACCGCCATCCCGCCTGACCAACGCGTGGTCAGCACGCGGGACTGGATCGGCTTTTACGCCATGGTGGTGGGCATGTTCATGGCGATCCTGGACATCCAGATCGTCGCCAGCTCGCTGGGCCAGATCCAGGCCGGCCTTTCCGCATCCGCCGACGAGGTGTCGTGGGTGCAGACCGCCTATCTGATCGCCGAGGTGGTGATGATCCCGCTGTCGGGCTGGCTGGCCCGCGTGGTGTCCACCCGCTGGCTGTTCTTCGCCAGTTGCGTCACCTTCACCATCGCCAGCGCCGCATGCGCGTTCGCCTGGAACATCGAATCCATGATCGTCATGCGCGCGATCCAGGGCTTCCTGGGCGGCGCCATGATCCCCACCGTGTTCGCGACCAGCTACATCCTGTTTCCGCCGCGCATGCAGGCGGGCGTGTCGGTGCTGATCGGCCTGACCGCCACCATGGCGCCCACCCTCGGCCCATCCCTGGGCGGCTGGCTGACCGACATGTGGAGCTGGCACTGGCTGTTCCTCATCAACGTGGTGCCGGGCGCCATCGTCGCCTTCGTGGTGCTGGCCTTCGTCCATGTGGACCGCCCGCGCCTGGAGCTGCTCAAGGGGTTCGACCTGGCCGGGGTGGTGCTCATCGCCCTGTTCCTGGGCTCCATGCAGTATGTGCTCGAGGAGGGGCCGCGCAACGACTGGTTCGCCGACCCGCCCATCGCCGTCTTCACCGTGGTGATGGTGGCGGCGGGCATCGCCTTCGTGCTGCGCGAACTCAGCTACGCCCATCCGGTGGTGGACCTGCGCGCCTTCGGCGACCGCAACTTCCTGGTGGGCTGCGTCTTCAGCTTCATCATCGGCATCGGCCTGTACGGCTCGGTCTACGTCATCCCGCTCTATCTGGGCCGGGTGCGCGGCTATTCGTCGCTGGACATCGGCATGACCATGATGGTCACCGGCATGTTCCAGTTCCTGTCGGCGCCGCTGGCCGGCGCCCTGGCCCGGCACATGGACCTGCGCGGCATGCTGGCCGTCGGACTGGGGCTGTTCGGCACCGGCCTGTGGCTGAACAGCCACCTGACCAGCGAATGGGGCTATTGGGAGATGTTCCTGCCCCAGGCCGTGCGCGGGCTGTCGCTGATGTTCTGCATGGTGCCCATCAACGCCGTCGCCCTTGGCCACCTGCCGCCCACCCAGGTGCAGAACGCCTCGGGGCTTTACAACCTGATGCGCAACACCGGCGGCGCGGTGGGGCTGGCCGCCATCACCACCGCGGTCAGCCACCGGGTGGACCTGCACATGGCTCGGCTGGGCGAAAGCCTGACCCAGGCCAACCTGGAGGCCGTGACCCGGCTGTCCAACATGGCCGCGCGCTATGCCGACCTGATCCCCGGCGATCCCGACCGCGCCGCCCTGCAATCGCTTTACCGCATCACCAAGCAGCAGGCGACCACCATGGCCTATGCCGACGTTCTGCTGGGCATGAGCATGGTGTTCGCCGTCGGCCTGCTGCTGATGCCGCTGGTGCACAAGGTCCGTCACCCCTCCGCCGGCGGCGGAGGGCACTGACGCCGCCCTCGCCCGCCGCTTCTCGCCGGACTGCCCCCAATCCCTCAATCCGGCGACATCCCTGGAAGCGGCGGGCGAACCCGAGGCCCAAGGCGGCTTGCCCGGCCGGCGCCCGGGCGGTAAGGTCCCGCCACCACCATTTCAGGCGGATTTGTCCCATCATGTGCGGTTTCGCCGGCTTCCTCGACATCGGTTCCGACACCCCCGACCGCGCGCGGGTGGTGGCGGCCATGGCCGACACCCTGGTCCATCGCGGCCCCGACGATGCCGGCGTGTGGACCGACGACGCCGCCGGCATCGCGCTGGGCTTCCGCCGCCTGGCCATCCTGGACCTCAGCCCCCAGGGCCACCAGCCCATGCAGTCGCGCGACGGCCGCTGGGTGGTCAGCTTCAACGGCGAGATATACAACCACGTGGAACTGCGCGCCCGGCTGGCGCCCGTGGAATGGCGCGGCCATTCCGACACCGAGGTGCTGCTGGAGGCGGTGGCGCGCTGGGGCGTGGACAAGGCGCTGGCCAGCTTCGACGGCATGTTCGCCATCGCGCTGTGGGACCGGCTGGAGCGCGTGCTGTATCTGGCCCGCGACCGCATCGGCGAGAAGCCGCTCTATTGGGCGCGCGCGGGCGGCAGCCTGCTGTTCGGCTCGGAACTCAAGGCGCTCAAGCGCCACCCTGGCTTCGACCGCACTATCGACCGCGACGCCCTGGCCGCCTATCTGCGGCTCGGCTGGGTGCCCGCGCCCCACACCATCTATGCCCAGGCGCGCAAGCTGGCGCCGGGCTGCGTGATGGCGGTCAAGGGCGAAAGCGAGAGCGTGCGCGCCTATTGGTCGGCGACCGAACGCGCGCGCGCCGTGGCCGGCACCTTCACCGGCGGCCGCGCGGCGGCGGCCGAGCGCCTGAACCAGTTGTTGCGCGCCTCGGTATCCTTGCGCATGCAGGCCGACGTGCCGGTGGGCGTGTTCCTGTCGGGCGGCGTCGATTCGTCGCTCACCTGCGCCATCATGCAGGAATTGTCGGCCGGGCCGGTCCACACCTTCACCGTCGGCTTCGACCAGCAGGGCTATGACGAAAGCCCCTATGCGCGGGCCGTGGCCGACCATCTGGGCACCGTACACACCGAGCTGCGCGTCACCGACGAAGAGGCGCTGGCGCTGGTGCCGCGCCTGCCCGCCATCTGGGACGAACCCTTCGCCGACCCCGCCCAACTGCCCACCTGCCTGCTGGCCGAGGTGACGCGGAAGAGCGTGACGGTGGCGCTGTCGGGCGACGGCGCCGATGAATTGTTCGGCGGCTACGGCATCTACCGGTCCATCCCCGCCGACTGGCAACGCCTGGGCGCCACCCCCCCCTGGAGCCGCCGGCTGGCCGCGCTGATGGCGGCGCTGCCGGCCGGGCCGCTCAACGCGCTGGCCGGCCTGGCCGCCTTGGGCGGCCGCAAGCGCCGCTCCTATCCCGGCTATCGGTTCAGGAAAGCGTTCGAGACGCTGTCGGCCGGCTCAATTCCCGAATTGCTGGGGCTGCATTACGCGCGCTGGCGCGGCATGCCGCCGCTGGTGCCGGGCGCCACCCCGGCCGCCACCGTCTATACCGATCCCGCCCGCCACCCCGATCTGGCCGACCCGGCGCTGACGGTGATGGTGATGGACGCGCTGGGCTATCTGCCCGACGACCTGTGCGTGAAGACCGACCGCGCCACCATGGCGGCCTCGCTGGAGGCGCGCCTGCCGTTCCTCGACCATGCGGTGGTGGAATTCGCCTGGAGCCTGCCCACCGCCATGAAGATCGAGGGCAATGCGGGCAAGGCCGTGCTGCGCGACGTGCTGTACCATTACGTCCCGCGCGAGCTGGTCGACCGCCCCAAGATGGGGTTCGAGGTCCCCATCGGCCGCTGGCTGTCGGGCCGGCTCAAGGGCTGGGCCGACGATCTGCTGTCCGAGGACCTGCTGCGCCGCCAGGGCCTGCTGGACGCCCGCCTGCTGGCCGGCTGCTGGCGGGACCATCGCTCGGGCGCCAAGAACTGGCAGACGGAATTGTGGCACGCCCTCATGTTCCAGGCGTGGCTGCAGGCCGAAGGCGACGGCGGGCCGACAACCCGCGATTGACCGGGGCGGACGATCCTGCACGCCCCACGAATCTCCTTCGCGGGAGGCGGCAAGGCTGCTACGCTACTTTCGTATGACCTCAGCGCCGCTCAAGTTTTCCAGGCCCGCCCGATGGATTTGCTGCTTCTCGCCGAATTGCTGTGCGCCCGCATTTGCCATGATCTGTCGGGTCCGGTGGGCGCCGCCGCCGCCGGGGCCGAATTGTTCGAGGATCTGGGCGAAGCGCCCGACCCCGAAACCCTGGGGCTGGTCGCCGGGGCCGCCGCCGGGGCCGCGCAACGGCTGAAATACTTCCGCGCCGCCCTGGGTCCCGCCGCCTCCACCCCGCAAAGCAGCGTGGCGCTGACCGAGCTGATCGAGGGCTATCTGGCCACCCAGGCCTCGGCCGCCTCGCCGGGCATCGTGCTGTCATGGCCGGGGGCGCCCCACGCGCTGGGGGGCGACCACGCCCGCCTGCTGCTCAATCTGGTTCTGCTGGCCAAGGACGCGCTGCCCCGCGGCGGCCGCATCCGCATCGCGACCGATGGCGGCGCGCCGCGCGTGACCGCCCAGGGCGAACCCGCCGCCCTGACCGAGGAAGCCCGCCAGGTGCTGGTCGAGGCGCGCCCCCCCACGGGACCGCGCGGCGCCCAGGCCGAGCTGACCCGTCTGCTGGCGGAACGCGTGGATGCCGGGTTGCAGGTTGCCGTCACCCCCGAGGGGCTGTTGCTGGGCGCCTGCCCCAGAGGAGGGACGGTACCTCGTTCGGATGGTTAGGGTTCTTCTAAAGCCCTCGGGTCCGTGCTATTACTCGGCATGCTGTCCTTGTACCCTGGGGGGCGTATCGGGTTTTTCGGGTGTGGACAGCGCTATAAAGGTGCGGAGCTGGAGTCGACCATGGATGATCTCCTCAGCGAATTTTTGACCGAGACTTCGGAAAGTCTGTCCGTTCTCGACGTCGAGCTGGTGAAGCTGGAACAGAACCCTGAACCGGCGATTCTGCAAAATATCTTCCGTCTGGTCCACACCATCAAGGGCACCTGCGGTTTCCTCGGCCTGCCGCGCCTCGAGCACGTAGCGCACGCCTCCGAGAACGTGCTGGGCAAGTTCCGCGACGGCGAGCTGGAAGTCACCCCCGACGCCGTCACCCTGATCCTTCAGGCCATCGACCGCATCAAGCTGATCCTGGGCCACCTGGAGCAGAACGAGTGCGAGCCGGAAGGCAGCGACGAAGATCTGATCGACAAGCTCAACGCCATGGCCGAGGGCCGCTATCAGGCCGCCAGCGCCCCCGCCGCCGCCGTCGAGGATAAGCCCTTCCCCGTCGCCGCCGATCTGCTGGCCGAGGTGGAAGCCGCCTATGCCGCCGGCAAGAGGGCCGCGTCCGAGACCGACATCCTGTCCGAGATGGCCAAGGAGCGTGCCAAGGAGGCCGCCGCCCAGGCCGCCAAGGAGGCCGCGCCGGCGCCTCAACCCGAGCCGGAACCGCCCGCCGCCGAGGTCAAGCCCAGCGTGCCGGCGCCCGCCGCCGCGCCGCCAGCCGTGGTCAAGGAGGCCACCCCCGCCGTGCCCGCCGGCGAGGCCAAGGAATCGGCGGTCGCCGCCCAGACCATCCGCGTCAACGTGGAGCTGCTGGAAAACCTGATGACCCTGGTGTCCGAGCTGGTGCTGACCCGCAACCAGCTCCTCCAGATGGTTCGCGGCCGCGACGACAGCGAATTCACCGCGCCACTGCAGCGCCTCAGCCACATAACCACCGACCTCCAGGAAGGTGTGATGAAGACCCGCATGCAGCCCATCGGCAATGCCTGGGCCAAGCTGCCGCGCATCGTGCGCGACCTGTCGGTCGAAATGGGCAAGAAGATCGACCTGCAGATGCTGGGCGCCGAGACCGAGCTGGACCGCCAGGTCCTGGAACTGATCAAGGACCCGCTGACCCACATGGTGCGCAATTCCGCCGATCACGGCCTGGAAAGCACCGAGGAGCGCAAGAAGGTTGGCAAGCCCGAGGTGGGCAAGGTGGTGCTGAACGCCTTCCATGAGGGCGGCCACATCATCATCGAGATTTCGGACGACGGCCGCGGCCTGAACCTGGACAAGATCAAGCAGAAGGCCATCGCCAGCGGCATCGCCACCGAATCCGAACTGGAGGCGCTGACCCCGCAGCAGATCTATCAGTTCATCTTCAAGGCCGGCTTCTCCACCGCCGAGAAGGTGACGTCGGTGTCTGGCCGTGGCGTCGGCATGGACGTGGTGCGCACCAACATCGAAAAGATCGGCGGCACCGTCGAGCTGAAGTCGTGGCCGGGCAAGGGTTCCACCTTCGTCATCAAGATCCCGCTGACCCTGGCCATCGTTTCGGCGCTGATCGTCGAATGCGCGTCCGAACGCTTCGCCATCCCGCAGATCAGCGTGCTGGAACTGGTGCGGACCACCGCCAATTCCGAACACGGCATCGAGATGATCAACAGCGCGCCGGTGCTGCGGCTGCGTGACCGTCTGCTGCCGCTGGTCAGCCTCAAGAAGCTGTTGCGCCTGAACGACGAGCAGGGCACCCAGGAAACCTTCATCGTCGTGACCCAGGTCGGCACCTACACCTTCGGCATCATCGTCGATCGCGTGTTCGACACCGAGGAAATCGTGGTCAAGCCGGTGGCGCCGATCCTGCGCCACATCAGCATGTTCTCGGGCAACACCATCCTGGGCGACGGCTCGGTGATCATGATCCTGGACCCCAACGGCATCGCCGGCGCCACCGGCGAATCCGGCCTGCTGGGCGGCGGCCAGACCACCGAACAGGCCGTGGTGCGCGACGTGCACGGCGATTCCAAGACCTCGCTGCTGGTGTTCCGCGCCGGTGGCGACGACCTCAAGGCCGTTCCGCTGGCCCTGGTCGCCCGCCTGGAAGAGATCGAGGTCAAGGACGTCGAATACAGCCACGGCAAGCCCATGGTCCAGTATCGCGGCCACCTCATGCCGCTGGTGGCCATCGACGGCTCGACCCATTTCCGCGACGAGGGCCGCCAGCCGGTGCTGGTGTTCTCGGACCGCGACCACACCATGGGTCTGGTGGTGGACGAGATCGTGGATATCGTCGAGGACCGCCTGAAGGTCGAATTGTCGGCCGACAACCCCGGCGTCATCGGCACCGCCGTCATCGCCGGCAAGGCCACCACCATCATCGACGCCGGCTATTACCTGCCGCAGGCGTTCGGCGACTGGTTCGGCCGTGGCGACAAGGAATTCGGCAACGACGAGCATTCGTCGCCGCGCATCCTGCTGGTCGATGACAGCCCGTTCTTCCGCAACCTGCTGACCCCGCTGCTGGGCGTGGCCGGCTATGAGGTGACGGCGGTGGAAGGCCCCGACCGCGCGCTGCAACTGCGCGAGCAGGGCCATGACTACGACATGATCATCAGCGACATCGAAATGCCGGGCATGAGCGGCTTCGAGTTCGCCCAGGCCGTGCGCGCCGATGGCCGCTGGCAGGCGACGCCCATGATCGCCCTGTCGAGCCACGCCACCGAAAAGGACTTCGAACGCGGCCGCCAGGTCGGCTTCAACGACTATGTGGCCAAGTTCGACCGCGACTCGCTGCTGGCCACCATCGCCACCACGCTTGCCGCCATCAAAGGTGCCGCATGACCGCCCTTGGCACCGCCGCCGTCGTGATGGACCAACGCCTCATTAGGGGGGCCACGAAGTGAACCAGATCGTCCCTGCCGGGAAGCGCCCGGGAACCGAGCTTGCCGCTCCGGAGACCCAGGACTACGTGACCATGTACATCGAGGGCCAGATGTTCGGCATCCCGGTCCTCACCGTCCAGGACGTGCTGGGTCCGCAGAAGATCACCCGCATCCCGCTGGCCCCGCGCGAGGTCGCCGGTTCGCTCAACCTGCGCGGCCGCATCGTCACCGCGGTGGACGTGCGCCTGCGCCTGGGCCTGCGCAATCAGGGCGGCGAGAGCAAGGGCATGAGCGTGGTGGTGGACCAGGGCGGTGAATTGTATTCGCTGCTGGTCGATCAGGTGGGCGAGGTGCTGAGCCTGCCGGCCGCCAAGTTCGAACGCAATCCGCCCACGCTCGACCCCATGTGGCGCGAGTTCTCGGCCGGCATCTACCGTCTGGAGGACAAGCTGCTGGTGGTGCTGGACGTCGCCAAGCTGCTGGATTTCAATCGGAACGAATAGTAAGAGTCACAAAACAAGCAAGGCCGAGGGATCTTTGGCCGGCAAAGGTCCCCCACGACCGTGAGTCCTTGCTCAAGGAGGCACCAAGGGCATGAAGTCCTGTCTGATCGTCGACGATTCCAAGGTCATCCGCATGGTGGCCCGGAAGATCCTGCATGAGCTGTCCTTCACCACCGTCGAGGCTGAGGACGGTCAGCAGGCGCTCGACCGCTGCAAGGAGGCCCTGCCCGACGCGGTGCTGCTGGACTGGAACATGCCGGTGATGAACGGGATCGACTTCCTGCGCGAGCTGCGCAAGCTGCCCGGCGGCGACAAGCCCGTGGTCGTGTTCTGCACCACCGAGAACGACATCGACCATATCCAGGAAGCCATCACCGCCGGCGCCAACGAATACATCATGAAGCCGTTCGACAGCGAAATCCTGCAGGCCAAGTTCTCGCAGGTCGGGCTGCTGTAAGCGCGTTTCCCTTTTTGTCGCAAGGATTACCCGCCTCTATGGCTTTCGATCCCGCCCCGTCCGCCGCTGCCGGTAACGCCGACCAAATCCGCGTCATGCTCGTGGACGATTCGGCGGTGGTGCGGGGATTGGTCACCCGCATCCTCGAGGAAGATCCCGGCATCGCCGTGGTCGCCTCGGTGGGCAACGGCCAGATGGCCCTGTCGGCCCTGGACCGCCAGGATGTCGATGTCATCGTGCTCGACATCGAAATGCCGATCATGGACGGCATGACCGCGCTGCCCAAGCTGCTGGCCGCCGATCCCGGCGTGCGCATCATCATGCAGTCCACGCTGACGCTGAAGGGCGCCGACATTTCCATGCGCGCGCTCGAGATGGGCGCCGCCGACTACATCCCCAAGCCGACCGCCACCCGCGAGCTGGCCGGCGGCATGGACTTCAAGACCGAGCTGCTGTCCAAGGTCAAGGCGCTGGGCCAGGCCCGCCGCCGCGATCCCAGCCGCAAGGCCCGCCCCGGCGTGTCCACCGCGCCGCGCCCGGCCGCTCCGGCGCCGCGCCCCAGCACGCTGCACCCGGCCGGTCCGCCGCAACTGCGCACCCATACCCCCGAAGTGCCGGACGTCATCGCCATCGGCAGCTCGACCGGCGGTCCGCAGGCGCTGTTCAACCTGCTGGGCACCATGCGGGCCGGCACGGTCAAACAGCCGATCCTGATCACCCAGCACATGCCCGCCACCTTCACCACCATCCTGGCCGAGCACATCAGCCGCGTGTCGGGCTGGGACGCCAAGGAGGGCGTGGACGGCGAGGTGATAAAGAGCGGCCGCGTCTATATCGCGCCGGGCGATTTCCACATGCTGGTGGAGGTCAAGGGCGCCGACAAGATCATCCGCCTGAACAAGAACCCGCCCGAGAATTTCTGCCGTCCGGCGGTGGACCCCATGCTGCGCAGCATCACCGCCGCCTATGGCAAGCGGGTGCTGGTCGCCATCCTGACCGGCATGGGTTCGGACGGCGCCAAGGGCGGCCAGGTGGTCGTCCAGGGCGGCGGCACCGTGATCGCCCAGGATGAAGCAACCTCCGTCGTCTGGGGCATGCCCGGCGCCGCGGCCAATGCGGGCATCTGCTCCGCCATCCTGCCGCTGCCCGACATCGCGCCGTGGATGATCAAGCTGGCGTCGAGGCGCTAAAGCCATGCGGCCCGAAGATTTCGACTTCATCGCCAAGCTGCTGAAGGACCGCTCCGGTCTGGTCATCACCCGCGACAAGGCGTACCTGCTGGAATCGCGGCTCACCCCGGTGGCGCGCAAGCGCGGCCTCAAGGGGCTGGACGATCTGGTGGCGAGCCTGCGCACCGCCGGCGAGGACCTCCTGCGCGAGGTCACCGAGGCGATGACCACCAACGAATCCTTCTTCTTCCGCGACATCAAGCCCTTCGACCAGTTCAAGGACGTGGTGCTGCCGGCCATGCTGCAGAGCCGCGCCGGCAAGAAAAGCTTCCGCATCTGGTCGGCCGCCTCGTCCTCGGGTCAGGAGGCGTACAGCCTCGCCATGATCCTGAAGGAAGAGGCGCCCCGCATGCCGGGCTGGAAGGTCGAGATCGTCGGCACCGACATCTCCACCGAGATGCTGGAAAAGGCCAAGGCCGGCCTTTATTCCCAGTTCGAGGTGCAGCGCGGCCTGCCCATCCAGTTGCTGGTCAAGTATTTCAAGAAAAACAACGAGATGTGGCAGATCGACCCGTCGATCCGCGCCATGGTCCAGTTCCGCGAATACAACCTGCTGCACGACCTCAAGGCGCTGGGGCAGTTCGACGTGGTGTTCTGCCGCAACGTGCTGATCTATTTCGATCAGCCGACCAAGAGCCGCGTGCTGGACAATATCAGCAAGGTGATGCCCGACGACGGCTTCCTGTATCTGGGCGGCGCCGAGACCGTGCTGGGCATTTCCGACCGCTTCAAGCCGATTCCCGAGCAGCGCGGCATCTATTGCCGCAACCTGGCCGGCGGCGCCACCGCGCCGGCGGGCTTCGGCGCCGCGCGCTGAACGCAGGCCCCTGATCCGCGACACCGCCCGCCCGGTCTCCGACCCGGCGGGCGGTGTCCGTTTCGGGCCGCCTTATACCAAATCCCGGTGAGGAGAACTCATCGGGATTTGGTCAGGCCCAAGGGGCCGCGCGGCTTATGCCGCGGGAGCCAAGGGTTTCGGAGAAACCCGCCCGGCGCTTGAGGGCGGCGTTGATCGGTGCCGATCAACGCAATCTGGTATTACGCCAATTCGCGGCGCAGGAAGTCCAGGGTGCGGCTCCACGCCTGCTGCGCCTCGGGCTTGCGGTAATTGTCGCCGGTGGGGTTGGCGAAGGCGTGGCCGGCATCGTACCAGTACAGGGTAAACGGCTTGCCCGCCTGCTTCATACCGCGCTCGAACGCCGCCACCACGTCGGCGGTGATGAAGGTGTCGTGGCGGGCGAAATGGCCCAGCACCGGACCGCGCAGCCGCCCCAACTGGTCGGCCGACAGGTCGGCGCGGCCGTAATAGACCACGCAGGCGTCAAGCGGCGCCAGCGTCGCCGCCCGCAGCGCCCAGCCGCCGCCGAAGCACCAGCCGACCACCCCCACCTTGCGGTTGCCGTCGGGATGGTTGCGCGCCCACGCCGCCCATGACGACAGGATGTCGGACGCCTCCTGCGGGTTGACCTTTTCCACCAAGGCGCGGGCTTCGTCGGCGGTGGTGACCACCCGGCCCTGGAACAGGTCCACCGCCACCGCCAGGAAGCCCTGGCGCGACAGCTCGACGGCCACCGCCTTGATCTGGTCGTTCAGCCCCCACCATTCGTGCACCAGCAGCACCACCGGCACATGGACGTCGGCCACGCTGTCGGGGCGGGCGACCGCCGCCGTCGCCTCGCGTCCGCCGGCGGTGGTGATGGTCTGGCTGCGGGTGGCCTGGGCCGCGGCCTGGGCCAGCACGGGGTCGGCCAGCAGCGCCGCCAGCGGCAGCCCGGCCAGCCCGGCCAACAGGGAACGGCGATGGGGATCGATGTGCGGCATGGCTTGCTCTCCCGCCTTCTGCGTCCGCTCACATGGGGTGCGCGCGGCCCGGCCGAAAGGCTCCCCTCTTGATCGCTGCCGCCCTTCGTGGTCTAGAAGGGGATCGTTTGCCGAAGGAAGTTTCGTGGTGCATCGACTGACCGGTGGCCTTCGCCCCTATCTCGCGCTGACCTTGCTGTGTCTGGCGCTGTACGTTCCCGGCCTGGCGGCGCTGCCGCCCATGGACCGCGACGAATCCCGCTTCATCCAGGCCACCCGCCAGATGCTGGAAACGGGCGATTTCATCCGCATCCAGTTCCAGGACAAGATGCGGGCGAAAAAGCCGGCCGGCACCTACTGGGCGCAGGCCGCCTCGGTCAGCGCCCTGTCCCACCCGGCATCCACCGCCGTGTGGCCCTATCGCCTGCCATCGACGCTGGCGGCATGGGCCGTGGTGATGCTGACCTTCTTCTTCGGCCGTTCGCTGGTGGGCGAGCGCCCGGCCCTGCTGGGCGGCGCGCTGCTGGCCGGGTCGCTGATGCTGACGCTGGAGGCCCACCAGGGCAAGAGCGACGCGCTGTTGCTGTTGTGCGTGGTGGCGGCCCAGGGCACGCTGGCGCGCTTCTACGTGGGCGCCAAGGCGCGCGAGGCGGCGGGCGGCGGCGGCGGATGCGGCAGCCCGTCCGGGCCGATGACCGCCAACCGCATGCTGATGCCGGGCACGGCGGCGGCACTGGTGTTCTGGCTGGCCCAGGGCGCGGGCATCCTGGTCAAGGGGCCGGTGGTGCCGATCATCAGCCTGCTGACCATTGTGGCCCTGTGGGTGGCCGACCGCCAGGCGCGCTGGTTCGTCACCATGAAGCCGCTGTTGGGCGCCGCCGTGACCGCCGCCATCGCCGCGCCGTGGTTCGCCGCCGTGTCGCACGCCACCGACGGCGCCTTCGTGGGCGAAGCGGTCAAGGGCGACCTGCTGCCCAAGCTGTTGGGCGCCCAGGAAAGCCATGGCGGCTTCCCCGGCCTGTACCTGCTGCTGGCCTCGGCCACCTTCTGGCCCGCCTCGCTGCTGCTGTGGCCGGCGGCGGCCCGGCTGTGGGCGCAGCGCCGCCGGCTGGCCTTCCGCGTGCTGCTGGCCTGGGTGATTCCCACCTGGATCATGTTCGAGCTGATCCCCACCAAATTGCCCCATTACGTGCTGCCCACCTATCCGGCGCTGGCGTTGATGATCGGCGCGTTGGCCTGCGAGGGGATCGACGCCTTCCGCCATCGCGCCGCCAGGCTGTGGTACGCGGTGTGGACGCTGATCGGCCTGGCCCTGGCCGCCGCCATGGTGGTGCTACCCATCAAGTTCGGCGGCGGCTTCGACGCCTCGACCGTGCCGGCGGCCGTCGCCATTGCGCTGGCCACCCTGCTGCCCGCCGCGCTGGCGTGGCGCGGCCAGATCGCCACCGCCGCCCTGGCGCTGGCCCTGACCAGCGCCGCCACCTTCCCGGTGGCCTTCCAGGGCGTGGCGCCCAGCCTTGACCGGTTGTTCCTGTCGCGCGGGGTCGCCGGCGTGATCGCCACCGTCGGCTCGGACGGGCCGGTGGCGGCGGCGGGCTATTCCGAACCCAGCCTGGTCTTCCTGCTGGGCACCAAGACCCGCTTCGTCGATGGCGCCGGCGCCGCCGCCCACCTGGCCGCCAACCGCCGCGCGCTGGTGGTGGTCAGCGACCGCGAGTTGCCGGCCTTCGTCGCCGCCGCCGACCAGGCGCGGCTGGAAACCGAGGAGTTCGGCCGCGTGGACGGACTGAACTATTCCCGCGGCAAGCCCACCACCCTGGTGGTGCTGGGAGTGAAGAACCCATGAGCTGGCAACGCGGCATCCTGTCCCTGGTGGAACGTGTGGAACTGGCGTGGGAAGGCACCGGCCTGGCCCTTGCCGAGGGCTGGCGCCAGTCCGCCCCCCTGCGCGCCGCCTGCGGCCGCCAGTGGTGGCGCACCCGGCAAAGCCCGATCCTGTGGTCCTTCCTCTATGTGGCGCTGTTCTGCGCGCTCGGCATCTGGGTCATCGACCGCCCGCTGGCGGTGTGGCTCAAGGCCCATGTGGGCGGCGAGGTGGAAGGCTTCTTCAAGATCGTCACCCGGCTGGGCGAGGCGCAGCTTTATCTGGTGCCCGCCGGGCTGGCCTGGGCCGGACTGATGCTGGCATCCCTGCGCGCCGCCAGCCACGAGGCGCGCGCGCGCCTGCGCCGGCTGGCGGTGACGCCGGGGTTCCTGTTCCTGGCGATCGCGGTGTCGGGACTGATCAGCAACGCCATCAAGTTCAGCCTGGGCCGCTACCGCCCGCGCTATCTGTTCGATGACGAGCTTTACGGCTTCAACTTCTTCAGCCGGTCCTGGGGCATGAACTCGTTTCCGTCGGGGCATTCCCAGGCGGCCTTTGCCGCCATGACGGCGCTTCTGATCATCTTCCCGCGCTACGACATCATGTGGCTGTCCATCGCGGTCCTGGTGGCGCTGTCGCGGGTGATCACCACCGTCCACTATCTGTCCGACGCGGTGGCGGGGTCGTGGCTGGCCATCTGCGTGACCGTCGGCATCGCGCGCGCCTTCCGCGCCCGGGGATGGGAGCCGCGCCTGGGCCGCGACTGGTAGGGCGGGGCCCGCCCCCGCCGGGGGCGGCCCGCTACTCGATCCACTCGCCCTTGTAGACGCCCCAGATCTCGTCGCGGCGCAGCCAGCCCTGGCTGTGCTCGACCTCGACGCGGCAGAAATCGCGGTTGCGCGGGCATTGCACGATGCGGCCCAGCACGCCCGGCTCGACCACCGCCACCGGATCGGCGGAATCGGCGTCGGACGAGCGCAACGAACGCGCCTGCCCCATCACCACCATCATGCGCCGCCCTGTCAGCATGGATTGGTGAACCCATCCCTCCGTGCCCTGCCAATCGCGTATCTTGCGCCACGCCTCGAATTCAGCGATCACTTCAACAGGCAGGTCCTTGCGGGCGTAGATCCAGTCGATGGGATAGCGCACGCCGGGACCGGCCCGCAGATTCACCTCGTCCGACCGCAAGGAGACGAAACGCGGCAGCGGCAGACCGCTGGTTTCACCGGCAAAAGCAGTGGTCGCGGCGAACAACAACCCAAGTCCGACGGAAGTTGCCAAGCGGAGTCTCAGGTTCACCGCGCGAAGCCCCCAAAAGATGTTTTCCAGCAGGACCATTATAGGACTGGACCCATCCGCGCGGTCAAGAAGCGCCCAGGTGTAACACTTCACTGGACAAGACTTCGCCATCTTGATAGGTCGTGACACTCGAACGGGGTCCCGGGAGGAGAAAACCAATGGCACAAAAGAAGCCCCTCGTCGTCGTCACCAGAAAGCTGCCCGACGTCATCGAGACGCGGATGATGGAGCTGTTCGAGACGCGGCTCAATCTTGACGATCATCAGATGACCAAGGCCGAGCTGGTCGAAGCGGTCAAGGCCGCCGACGTGCTGGTCCCCACCATCACCGATCGCATCGACGCCTCGATCCTCAGCCAGGCCGGCCCCAATCTCAAGCTGATCGCCAATTTCGGCACCGGCGTCGATCACATCGACCTGGCCACCGCGCGCCAGCGCTCGATCACCGTCACCAATACGCCCGGCGTGCTGACCGAAGACACCGCCGACATGACCATGGCGCTGATCCTGTCGGTGCCGCGCCGTCTGGCCGAGGGCGAACGCCTGATGCGCTCGGGCGAATGGTCGGGCTGGAGCCCCACCTTCATGCTGGGCCACCGCATTTGGGGCAAGCGCCTGGGCATTATCGGCATGGGCCGCATCGGCCAGGCCGTGGCCCGCCGCGCCAAGGCGTTCGGCATGTCCATCCACTACCACAACCGCAAGCGCGTGCATCCCGACATCGAGCACGAGCTTGAGGCCACCTGGTGGGAAAGCCTGGACCAGATGCTGGCCCGCATGGACGTGGTCACCATCCACAGCCCGCACACCCCGGCCACCTTCCACCTGCTGAGCGCGCGCCGCCTCAAGCTGATGCAGCCGCACGCGTACATCATCAACACCTCGCGCGGCGAGATCGTGGACGAGAACGCGCTGACCCGCATGCTGCAGCGCCGGGAAATCGCCGGCGCCGGCCTGGACGTGTTCGAACACGAACCGGCGGTGAACCCCAAGCTGCTGGAACTGGACAACGTGGTGCTGCTGCCCCACCTGGGTTCGGCCACCCTCGAGGGCCGCGTGGACATGGGCGAGAAGGTCATCATCAACATCAAGACCTTCGCCGACGGCCACAACCCGCCGGACCGCGTGCTCGCCAGCATGCTGTGACCCGACGGGCGCCCCATCGCGCCCGCAGGCAAGGGATGGCCGGACCGCCGTGGCGGTCCGGCCTTCGCCCATGACCGCCACCGTCCTTGACCTTGCCGCGACCGATGCGGTCGCCGCCTTCGCCGCCGTCGCCGACGATCCCCTGGCCGTGCTGCTGGACAGCGCCGCCATCGGCGATCGCCGTTCCGTCCATTCCTATATCTGCGCCGATCCGGTGGACGTGGTCGGGGGGACCGACCCCCTCGCCGCGCTGGCCCGTGCCCTGCGCGCCCGCCGCCGGCCGCCGGTGGCCGGGCTGCCGCCGTTCCAGGGCGGCGTGGCTGGCTGGCTGGGCTATGACCTCAACCGCGTGGTCGAACGGGTGCCGCCGCCGCGCGCCGCCGCACCCGTCCTTCCCGATGCCGTGCTGGGGGTGTTCGACGCCGTCGCCGCCTTCGACCACGCCGCCGGCACCGCCTGGGTGGTGGGCGAACGGCGCGCCGCCCACCGCCTGCGCGACCGCCTGATGGCGGCGCCGCCGCTGCCGCCGGTGGAGTGGCGCATGGGTGCGGCCGCCCGCCCCGATCTCGACCGCGCGACTTACGAGGCCCGTATCGCCCGCGTGGTGGAGTACATCCGTGCCGGCGACATCTTCCAGGCCAACCTGGCCCAGCGCTTCACCGCCCCCCTGCCCGCCGGCCTGTCGCCCTTTACGCTTTACCGCCGCATGCGGGCGCGGGCGCCGGGGCCATTCTCCGCCTTCATCACGGGCGGCGGCGTGGCGCTGGGATCGGTGTCGCCGGAACGCTTTCTCGCGCTGGACGCCCATGGCCGGGCCGAGACGCGGCCGATCAAGGGCACCCGACGGCGGGGCGCCACCGGGTCCGAGGATGCCGCCCTGGCCGCCGAACTGGCGGCAAGCCCCAAGGATCGGGCGGAAAACCTGATGATCCTGGACCTGATGCGCAACGACCTCTCGCGGGTGTGCGCGGTGGGCAGCGTGCGCGCGCCCCAGCGCATGGAGCTGGAGACGTTTCCCGCCGTGCACCATCTGGTGTCGGCGGTCACCGGAACGTTGCGCCCCGGCCTGGACGGGACCGACCTCCTGCGCGCCTGCTTCCCGCCCGGCTCCATCACCGGCGCGCCCAAGGTGCGCGCCATGGAGATCATCGCCGAGCTGGAAAGCGCCCCGCGCGGCCCCTATTGCGGCGCCTTCGGCTGGTTCGACGATGGCGGCGCCATGGATCTGGCGGTGGCCATCCGCACGCTGGCGGTGGCCGATGGCTTGGCGGTGGTGCATGCGGGCGGCGGCATCACCGCCGATAGCGACCCGGCGGCCGAATACGACGAAACCCTGGTCAAGGCCGGGCCGATCCTGGCGGCGCTGGCGGGAGAACAGCCATGAAGGTGCATCTGAACGGGCGGCTGACCGACGCCGCCCAGGCGGCGGTGGCGGTGGGCGACCGTGGCTTCACCCTGGGCGACGGCGTGTTCGAGACCATCAAGGTGCTGGGCGGCCGGCCATTGCGGCTGGCGGCCCATTGGCAACGTCTGGCCGAGGGCGCCCGCCTGCTGCGCCTGCCCCTGCCGCTGGACGCCGACGCGCTGGAGGCCGCCCTGGCCCAGGTGCTGGCCGCCAACGGCCTGGACGACGCGGCCGTGCGCCTGACCGTCAGCCGCGGCCCGGGCCAGCGCGGCCTGCTGCCGCCCGTGCCGTGCACCCCCACCGTGCTGCTGACCGCCGGGCCGCTGCCGCCCGCCCCCGGCCCGGCCCGGGCCGTCATCGCGCGCGAGGTGCGGCGCAATCAGCATTCCCCCCTGGCACGATGCAAGGCCCTGTCCTATCTGGACAATGTGCTGGCCCGGCTGGAGGCCGAGGAACGGGGCGCGGACGAGGCGCTGCTGCTCAACACCGACGGCCGGCTGGCCGAGGCGAGCATCGCCAACCTGTTCGTGGTGATGGCCGACGGCACCATCGCCACGCCGCCGGTGGCGGACGGCGCCCTGCCCGGCGTGCGCCGCGCCGAACTGATCGGGCAGATGGGCGCGGTGGAGTGCCCGCTGATGCCCGAGGATCTGGACACGGCGCGCGAGGCGTTCCTGACCAACGCCCTGGGCGTCCGGCCGCTGGTGGCGGTGGACGGCCGTCCGATCGGCGGGGGCGGGCCGGGGCCATTGACCCGCGCGCTGCTGGATGGCATGGACCAGGACACCCCCCTCGCGCGCCCGGCCTGAGGCCGGCCGCTTCAACCATCGCGGACCGATCATGAGCAAGGCGTTCACCAAGGAAACCGACCACGACGACGACGACCTGCCCGAGGGCGCGACGCCGATTCCCAAGGGGTCGCCCAACTACGTCACCCCCGCCGGCTTCCAGGCGTTGCAGGACGAATTGCGCCAACTGACCCGGGTGGAACGGCCCAAGGTGGTGGAAACGGTGTCGTGGGCGGCCGGCAACGGCGACCGGTCGGAAAACGGCGACTACATCTACGGCAAGAAGCGCCTGCGCGAGATCGACCGCCGCATCCGCTTCCTGACCAAGCGCATCGAGAACGCCCGCGTGGTCGATCCCGCCCAGCAGACCAACCGCGACCAGGTGTTCTTCGGCGCCACCGTCACCTATGCCAATTCGCGCGGCGAGGAGAAGACCATCACCATCGTCGGCATCGACGAGGCCGATCTGGACCACGGCAAGATAAGTTGGATCGCCCCCATCTCGCGCGCCCTGATGAAGGCGTACGAGGGCGACACCGTGCAATTGCGCGTGCCCGGCGGCATCGAGGTGCTGGAGGTGCTGGAGATCGCCTATCCCTGAGAGGGATGGCGCTGGCCGGTGTCGGCGCCCAGGCGGGCGGCGGCGAGGCGCTCCAATTCCCTCTGGCGCTCCATCTCCAGCTTGGCCGCCGCCTCGCGGTCCTGGCGGTCGCGGATTTCGCGGGCACGGACGACCGGCACCATGTCATTGGCGAGGAAACGCATCAGATAGGGCAGGCGCTGCACCCGGGTCGCGTGGTCCGACCCCTTGTTGCGGGTGAAGTTTTCCAGGAACGCCAGATCGGTGTTGGGGAAGCAGTAATAGCAGAGCAGCGCCAGGAAATCGCCGGTGCGGTCGGGGAAGGCGTCGATGGCGTCGAGCAGGGAATCGCGCAACGCGCCCGAGCGCGCGCGGTCCTGATACCAGCGGCGGTCCAGCTCCTGCTCGTACATCTGCCTGAGCTTGGTGAAGCAATATTCCAGGCGGTGGAGATCGAAATCGGTGAGCATGGAGATGAACAGGTCGATCTCGCGGTTGCGCACCGGCGGGATGTCGTAGGCGGCGGGGTCGTCGGGGGTCAGCAGTTCGCGCAACGTCTTGAGTTCGGGCGACGCCACCAGCACCTTGCGGGGCGCCCCGTCCTCGCCCTTGCGCATCACCTCGCGCTGGCGGCAACTGTTCCACGCCTCTTCCCAGGCGCCGACCACGCTGATGCGGGTCTTTTCGTTCTCGCTGATGATCGCCCAGAACGCCGCCGTGCTGACCTCGTCCCATTTGCGGCTGGTCTCGAGCGCGGCGATGTTGCGCGACGTGGCGAACATCTTGGGCACGATGATGGTGTCCACCACCGCCATGAAGCGCCGCTCGAATTCCTCGGCCAGCAGGAACGGGCGCACCAGGTCGCGGTTCACATCGGCGTTGCGGCGCTGGAAGAAACGGGTGAGCGCGCACAGGCGATAGCGCAGGGCGGCGGGGAACAGCTCGCGGAAGGTGGCGAATTTCTGCGGCGCCGGCGGTTCGGCATGACGGATCGAGGTGGGTTTTTCCACGTCGCTTACGCCCTGCTTCTCGTCGGCCAGGTTGACCACCGGGCTTTCCGCAGCAGCCGGCGCGACGGGCATGGCGGGTGCGGCGGGC
>JAFAAW010000105.1 GCA_023426365.1 Pseudomonadota bacterium | reverse complement strand
GCGCTCCCCGCCCGGCGCGGCTATTAAAGCGCCCTCGCAGCGCCTCGTCCCCTTCGTCTAGAGGCCTAGGACACCGCCCTTTCACGGCGGCGACACGGGTTCGAATCCCGTAGGGGACGCCACTTCTTAACAGAAGCCAAGCGCAGCGCCACTTCCAAGATAATCTGCGGCTCACAGCACCTCGACGTAGGCTACATCGTAGGCTACATTCGGGAGCATGAAGCCTGTGCCGACCCGCATCTCGCTCAAGGTCCAGAAGGGCCGCTACCACTACCTTCAGCGCCGCGTCCCCACCGACATCATGCGTCTGCCCGAGGACCGTCGGGAGGCCGTCCTGGGGACCCGCTCGGCCCTGGTGAAGGTCTATCTCGGTGACGACAAGAAGGACGCCCTGCGCCACGCCTCCGAGGAGTGGGCGCGCATCGAGGCGCTGTTCGATCAGCTTCGAGGGCAAGCCCTTCCCCAACCCGTCGCCAAGCTGACCTCCGAGGCCCTGGAGGCGGTCGCCTGGACGGTCTACACCGACACGAAGGCTGCCCTCGACGGCGACCTCGCCGCACATCCCGACTTCGACCCTGAGCGCCTCGGCTTGGCCTATGACGCCGCCTGTGATCCCTGGCGCGAGGGCTTCCACGAGAACCACTGGCCCAAGGCCGTCAACGCGCGTGTGCTGGGCGAACTGGCGGCTGCCGGATATGCGGTGGACGAGGATCATCCCGCCTTTGCCGAGGCCCGGCGCCTGATCGCCACGGCCTACTTGGAAGCCCATGAGGTCATGCGTCACCGACTGGCGGGCGACATGGCCTATCAGCCTAGCGTGGTCCGCCGGGTGGTCGTCGCGGCCACGGGCTGCGATACCGCGACGCTGGACCACCTGTTCACCGCCTGGAAGGGCGAGAAGGCTCGCCCGGCGAAGACGGTGACCGAGTTCGACCGCGCCGTTCGCCGGTTCAAGGAATTGCACGGCGACCTGCCCGCCATCGCCATCACCAAGACCCACGTCCGCGAGTTCAAGGAGGCGCTGCGCAAGCTGCCCTCCGCCCTGTCGGGGGAGCAGCGGGCGATGCCGCTGCCTGACCTGCTCAAGGCATTGGAGAAGAAGCCCGCCGATAAGACGCTCTCGGCGGGAGCGGTGAACAAGCACATCGGCGCGGTTTCCGCCATCCTCGCCTGGGCCAATAAGCACGGCTATTTCGAGAGCGCCCCGACCTGGGGCAACCCCGCCACCGGCCTCAAGCTGGATGAAGCCGCCGAGGCCAAGCCGCGCATCCCGTTCACGAAGGATGATCTCAAGAAACTGTTCCATTCCCCGGTCTTCACCGAGGGCGCGCGACCCAAAGGCGGTGGGGGCGAGGCCGCGAAGTGGCTACCGCTGCTGGGCCTGTTCACCGGCGCGCGCGAGGAGGAACTGGGCCAGGCTCTCGTCTCCGACGTTCGCGAGCAGGGCGGCAACTGGTACATCGACCTCAACACCCTGGACGAGGGCAAGCGGCTAAAGAGCGCCTCCAGCCGCCGCAAGGTCCCACTGCATCCCGGGCTGATCCGCTGCGGCTTCCTGGGCTACGTGCGCTCGGCCACAGGCAAGCAGGGCAACGAGCCACTATTCCCCGACCTCAAGCCCGACAGCCACGGCCACAAGACCGGCAACTGGTCGAAGTGGTTCAACCGCTACAAAGTGGCGTGCGGGGTGACCGTGCCCGAAAGGGCCATGAAGGACTTCCACTCCTTCCGTCACGGCTTCAAGGATGCGTGCCGCGCCGCGCGTATCGGCGAAGAGGTCCACGACGCCCTGACCGGGCATTCCGGCGGCGGCGTCGGGCGCCGCTATGGCAGCGAGAAGGTGCCGCTCGACGTGAAGGCCGAAGCGATGGCCAAGATCCGATTCGAGGTCGATCTCAGCCACCTTTACATGGACCCGCAGCGGAAGGCCGGGTGAACCCCGCTATCGTCCCTGTCGTCCACGTCTACAATGTGCTGGCCGACATCACCTCCATCTTGGAGGGCGGGTGTCTTTCCCCTCAAATCTCAGGGCAATGGTACCGGCCTGTCACCAATGCCGTGAAGGTGGCCATCGGCGTCCGCCAGGACCCGGCCTATTTACATGACCCGCGATGGCTTCGTGCTGCTGGCCATGGGGTACACCGGCAAGAAGGCCATGGAGTTCGAGGTCCGCTGCGTACTGTGCTAGTGTAGCTGCGGTCACCAGTCGCAGAGGCGGAAGGATTTATGAGCGAGGCACAAGACAAGCCGGTCAATAATGAGCTGATCGCGGCCAGCCTTGGGGCCACGATCCAATATGGCGTTGCGACCATCCAGGGGCTAACTGCCGGGAATGCCGGGGCGATTGCCGCTCTTGTCGCATTCAAGAGCGGTGCCGCGCTTAGGCTTTATGCTTGCCCACTTGTGATATTCGCTGCCGGGTTCGCGCTCTCCATCCTCTGCGGCTTCTTCTCGTACCTGTCCCAGAGCGCCTATACGAGAGACATCCGCTCGCCCAACCAGTGCCACCGCTGCCGAGCCGACCGATTGAGGATTACTGCAATCTGTTCCGGTATGGGCGCATTCATCGCCCTGGTCGCCGGGGGTGTCTGGTCAATCGCAATTGGGCTTCGCTGAACATCCACTTCCCCGGCCATCCGCATGGCCACCATCGACGGAGAGCCTTGTCAGAGCTTCTGCTTCATTCTGCCCCAGCATTGGGTTAACAGGTTGGCCAGGATTCAACAGCTGTCTAACCAATCACCATGAAGACCATCCTCGTCATCTTCCTCTATGTCGCAGGGGCTGGTGTCGGAGGGGCACCTTCCGCCCAAGTCCAGACCATCACCCTCAACAGCCAGCAGGAATGCCAAAAAGTGGCTCAGGCCGTTGCCGAGATGGGGGGCAGTACAATCCAGTACCGATGTGTGGACGTTAAGTTGGACCAGGAGGGCAGCTAGGACAGCCCCTCGGGGGACTGACGGGGGCCGTGAAATGAACAGGCCCGACACGGGGTCGCGCCCACGCCATGCGGCGAAGAACGCGGCCCCTGCCGGACCCTTGTGGACTACGCGGGCATCATGGCTCCCACCTCGGAGCGGTATTTCGCCACCGCCTCGCGGGCTTCCTTGCGGTTCTGGACGTACAGGTTCGCGCGGCGAAGGTCGAAGGTGCAGCGGTTGCGGAAGATCACCCGCTCTCCGGGCTTGGCCTCGGTCACCGCCCGCTGGAGGGTGATCAGGTAGGGGCCATAGGGACGGCGGATAGCGGCGGGAATGTTCGTGGTCGCGTAGATCTGGCCGTTGCCATTGCGATTGGCGTACCAGCGTTCCCCGTACCTCGCCTTCACCCGGCTCCAGTCCTCGGGGTCCAGCACGGCGAACCATCCGCCCGTCAGCGGGACGCGAATGAGCGGCGTCCCATCCGGCAGGGTCAGGGGCGTGTAGGAACGGGAGGCGGCGGGGTCGAAGAAGATGGCATCAGGCAAGAGAGCGGGAGCGTCGGCCCCCGCGTTGCGGAAGTCGGTCATGGATTGGTCCTTGGTCGGTTGCTGAGGATGTCGGTTGCGGTCAGGGCGGCCCCAAGGCCGAACCCGGCCATCGGCTCTGCGCTCGAAGCCTCGGGGCCGTAAACGTCACCACCGGCAACCGACAAGCGGCGGTGACGGGACGGGCACGACAAGGGCCACGGCTCGGGTGTCGAGACGTGGGACTGGTCGTGTAGTCACTAAGTGAGAGAGCGAGAGAGGACCCTTGTAGACGTGACTGTAGTGGTCACTTCATGTGACCCTTAAGGTCCCCTTCGGCAGAAGGTCCGAGTAATGGGAAGCGCGGTGTCGCGCACCACCTCCCCCGCTGAAATGGGGCGCCTTGGCCGTCAGGGACTCGCTGGGGGGGGCGGTTTCGCCCCTGTCAGGTAGGAGGGGTGCGGGGAAGGCCAACCCCGCCCTGGCGACTCGGAAACGCGGTCGGGGACAGAGGGCATTGGGCCCAAATCTCGGCCCATTGAGGTCCACTACGACCGCTGGCCTCCAGGGGCGTGAATTTTTGTCACCCTCTTTCCAACTCGCTGGCCTTGGAAGTGGCCCGGCCTTCTGTGCGGCGGGCGGAAATGCCCGTGAGCGGCTCGCAGATCATCTTTGCGGCGCGACAGGGGGGGGGCCTCAGAACACCAGCCGCTTGACGATCACGGCCAGCACCAGCCCGACGAAGACGCAGAGGCCAAGGAACGAGCGGAATTCCTCAGCCACGGCACGCCTCCCCGTCCCTGATCCGCATGACGGTCTGGCGCGACACTCCATGCTCCCGCGCCACCTGGGAGACGCTCAGACCCATGCCCAGCTTCTCGCGGATGACTGTCGCGGCCTCGTCATCGGTGGCCTTGGGGCGCCCCAGGCGCTTGCCTTCCTTGCGGGCACGGGCAAGGCCCGCGTTCGTCCGCTCTATCAGGATGTCCCGCTCCATCTCGGCCACGGCGGCGAGGGTGGACAGGACCAGCTTGCCAGCGGAGGAGGTCAAGTCGAGGTCGCCAAGCTGGAGGACCCGGACGGCGCAGCCGGTATCCTCAAGGGCACGGACGGTCCCCAGGATGTCCACGGCGTCGCGCCCCAGGCGGTCCAGCTTGGTGACGATCAGCCGCTTCGGCTTCTTGGTGCGGGCGATGGTGTCCATCATCTTGGCGAACTCGGGCCGCTCCATCGCGGGCACCTTGCCGCTGATCACGTCCTCATAGGCCGTGTCCGCCTCATACCCGGCGGCGTCAATCTCCAAGAGCTGGTTCTCGGTGGTCTGCCCAGCGGTCGAGACGCGGGCATAGATGAAGGTGTGCATGACTGGACCCCGACTGTTCAGAATCGGTGTCCATAATTCATTCTGTCCAAAAGTCCGTCAAGGCCTTTTTGAACACCCCTTTCGGGCACTCTGCCAGCCTGTACGGAAACGGTCGTTTATGGACGGGACATAAGCCACAGAGGGGGGCAGCATCCGCTGAAACCAGTTGCAGCACTTCAGCCCGCGACCACTCGGGGGCGCGGCGCTCGCTTCATCCCCGCCCCCGGTGGTCACCAGCCCCGCGAGGTTGGGCGCCAACCGGGGGGGCTACGGGGGAAATTCCAAAGCGCGCGGGGAAGGGTGTGGCCTCGCAAATTCGTAGCATGAATGAAAAGGCCTCAGAGCAGCGATAGCTGCTCCTCCACGTCCAAGCGGATAACGCCAATCAGCAGCCAGGTCGTGGGGTACCGGGAATGCGTGCCCATAGCGAACGCAACGCCCTTCGCCGGGTACTCCTCCCCGAATACCGCTCCGATCCGCCTTACGGCTTCAACCTCCCCGTAGAGGCGCTCGAACTTCCAGTACATGGCGGCAGTCTCCCAATCAGCACATGTGCTGTCGTGGGGGCCATCGTCAGTGCGATACTTGAACTTGAACTCATAAGGGCACGGCTCCAGCGCCTTGAGTTCATCGTCAAAGAAGCTCTTTTGAGAGGCGGCGTGCGCGAAACTCGCGCGTTCCGCCTCCACTTGCGCAATCGTCTTCTTGATGCAGGAGAACCTGACATCACGAGGGCGGATCAGTGCGAGCGAGCGCCCCCGCTCGGCGGCCTCCTTCACACTCCCGACGACCAACGGGCTCAGGAACCGGGCACGCTCCTTTTGGGGCATTACGCTTCCGGGCCTAATGGAGTCTTCCTGAACCCTGCGGCTTTCAAAGCGCAGGTCGTCAGTGGGCTTGCGCCAGTCATACTCGATCCACTGCCACCGACCGAACTTCTTGTCCTTGAGGTGCCGAAAGCGGATTGGGAACTGCCGTCGCCATTGGAGGTCTTCGGTCACCCCCGCGCAGCACACTGTCTCACCGATCTTGCTGTCATGGGGGAGCGCCTTGACGAGAACTAGAGCGCGCTCACGCCCCTGCCTTTCCGACGTCTGCAATACCATCCCTCACCCCGAGGTGCTGCACCTGTATCGGGAGAATAGCAGACAAGGCTTTAACTACCAAAGAGCGATGGCACTGAAGGGGGTCACGCTCATAGCACAACAGGCACGCGCCCTCGACGGACACCAATTGCGCTAAATGGGACAGCCCGCGTTGCCCCTCATCTGTCGCGAGATGAGCTGAGAACACCCTAACGAAGTCGTCAAACCGCCCGTCACGGGCCGCATCGCGCCCTTCTTTGGGGTCACCGAGCGCAGGAAGGTGCGCGTATTCGATCCCACTCGCCCGCAGAGCTTCCGATAGCGCGGACTTCGAGAAACCCTTTCGTCGCGACACTGGCAGTTGGCGGATGTCCACAATGAGGTTCACCTTCGCCGCCTTCAACGTGGCGATGAAGTCGGGCAGCGCTGCCCCCTCGTATCCAATGGTCCTAACAGTGGTCACTCGCCCCACCTCCGTTGCGGCGGCGAGAAGAACAAATTGGGCAGAGGGCGTCAAAGGAAAGTGCTGCTCGATCGCGAACGGCAGCTGCCCCGAGCGCGCACTTTTTGCGACGCTATGGTCGCATCTGTCAAATGTGAATATGGTTAGGATTGACGGGCTCACCTCATTTTGATAAAGGTGGCTCCATCATGAGTAACGCCAGTGCGCCCAACCCCTCTGCCGCCCGTCGAGGCGATGCCTTGCTCGAAAGGGCGACCTCCGACGACGGGTCTTGGTCGGCCTACGCGAAGTGGGGAGGCGCATTGGATGCGGGGTTCACGGTCATCCCAGATGTCCTGCTGCGAGCGCAGCAAGTGCTGGAACTCGATCCGGTCGATTTGGCGATCATCCTGAACCTTGTGATGCACTGGTGGCGGACGGATGAGCTGCCTCATCCGCGACCGTCGGTGATCGCGAAGCGGATCGGCGTAACCACGCGGACCGTAGAGCGTCGGCTGGCGAAGCTTCAGGAGCGGCAACTGTTGGTCCGGCTGCCGCCCGAGAAGAGCAAGGACAACCTGACGGTCCGCCGGTTCGATTTGAGGGGATTGGTTCACCAACTGGCAGCTCTGGCGGCAATGAACCTTGCCGACAGGCCGCGCAGCCGAGTGAAGCAGAATTCGTCGTAGCAGACGAAAGAGGATCAACTGGACTCTGCTACATCGAAGTGGTGGGTGCAAGCTGAACGAAGAAGCGAAGCGGGTGGAATGACGGTCGCCGAGATAGGGGCGTGCTCCCCTATCAGTCCCCGGTTCCACATTGGGCCGAATTAAGAAGCAAGGCCCGAGGAGAGATGGGTTGCGAAGGTGGGGGTGTGTCAGCCCACCAGTTCCCCGCTCCTCCCCTCCATCGCCGTATGCCGCCCTTGGCGTAGGCTACATTTTGGGCTACATTGCCGTTAGCCGCCGTCGCGAAAGCCACAGAAAACCTCGCATCCACCCGGCGCTGCGCCCCTCCCGTAGGGGACGCCACTGCGCTTCAATGACAAGGGCCGCCTTCGGGCGGCCTTTGTCGTTCGCAGGTACCGGACGCCCCCGGCCTCAGACCCAGCTCAGGAACATGCCGATATCGCCGGGCTTGCCGTCGGGGAAGTCCACCACATAGGCTTTCAGCTTGAAGCCGCGCGCGCGCAGGTTCTGGTCCCAGATCTCGTACAATTGGGCGGGAACACCGACCAGCGTGCGTGGCCAGTCCGGTTCGCTGTTGTTGATGGCGCGGCCGTCGTCCGAACACAGTTCCGAGGGAAAACGCAGCAATTCGATCTCGGTCACCCCCTGGGTCGCCGCCGTCTGCCATCGCTGGAGCGCGCGCTGGACCATGTCGGGGGTCAGCTCGCGCCGCTCGCGCAGCAGATCGGCACGCGCCTTTTTCGCCGCCGCCCGGGAATCGCGGGCGTGGCGTTCGTGTTCCATCTGCTCGGTCTCGTGACGGGCCACGAGACGCTGCAGGTCTTCGGCCGACAGCAGGGCCGACATGGGATTGTCGGCCCCTGCCGCGGATTGCGGATGTGTGTGCGCCATGTGCGCCTCCTTCCTCAACGTCAATGCAACGGTCGTTGGGT
Organism: Pseudomonadota bacterium; assembly: GCA_023426365.1. Classification (GTDB taxonomy): domain Bacteria; phylum Pseudomonadota; class Alphaproteobacteria; order Rhodospirillales; family Magnetospirillaceae; genus Magnetospirillum. Next base: position 13,591 of record JAFAAW010000105.1, on the reverse strand, counting down.
GTCGTGCCGTGTCCTGCGCCGGCGCACGCCGCCGGGGCGGGCCTCAGGCACCGGGGCGGCCAGCATGTGATGCACCCGGTCAAGATCGTCGTGCTGTTCGGCGGAGATGTCGCCGAAGCCGGACACCACCGAATCCACAAGCTCGATCACCGCCTTGCGCTGGTCCTGGTCGGCGACTAGGTCGGGCAGCGCCGCCATGGCCGCCTCCTCGTCCACCATCAGCAGGAAGAACTGGCGGCGCAGGGCGTCGCGCATGCGCTGGCCGTCATAGCCGCGGAACATGGGCGACTCGGCCAGCGCCGCCTCGGCCAGCCGGAAGCGCTGGGGGTCCACCACCGGACGGCGCCGCGCCAGCCACAGCAGCACCCGCAGCACCGCCTCGGGCACACCGCCCGCGTCCAGATCGGCGCGCACCCGTTGCTCCAACTCGGCCCGCGCCTGCCGGCTGCGCCCGTCCAGCCGCTGGCGGCGACGTTCCAGCAGGTCGGCCTCCTCGCCGGCCAGGGCCAGCCGCAGGGGGTTGTACATGGCGTAAAACATGGTCTCGACGGCGGTGTCGCGCACGTCGCGGCAATGGTCGAGCCAATCGGCCATCCACTCCGCCGCCTGCCGTTCGGCGCGCCGGAACGGATTGTCGGGGGCGGCCCGGCGACGTTCGGCGCGCACCTTGCCGGCGAGGTCGCCCACCGCGATCATCAGCGGGTTGATCTCGGACCACAGCCAGCGGTCCAGCCGGTCGGGATTGGCGCGGCGCACCAGTTCGCTGCCCAGCGGCGTGGACAGCATGCGCAGCCACGGGGACAGGAACTGTTCATAGGTGCTCTTGTTGTACGCGCTGACGCGCGACACCGGATAGAAGAACAGCTCGTCGCGCCGGCTGTCGTCCAGATCCAGGATATCGGACAATTCGCGCTTGGCGAAGGCCACCTTCGAGCCGGCATCGGCGCCGGCCTTGTCCAGCACCATCTCGTACAGCCCGGGCGGCAGGGTCGAGACGACGTCCAGGTTGTCGATCATGGCGCGGTGCTCGCGCCGGGCCACCCCGGACGACACGAAGATGCCCAGATGCCCAATGCTCTCGTGCAGCATGTAGATGATCACCTGGCCCGCCGCGCGGATGTCGTCGGCGCTGGCATAGGTGTCGAGGATCCAGTTGAGCGCCTGCTGCGGCGGGGTGATGTTGTCGCCCTTCGAGGCGAACACGATGATCGGCGCGCGGATGTTGCGCAAATCCACCTTGCGGCCGTCCGAACCCTGGAGAGCGCCCATCACCAGCTTGTTGCCGACGAACAGCTCCTCGGTGATGAAGGCGATTTCCTCGGTGGTCAGCAGGAAGTGGCCACCCCACCAGCGCTCGAAGGTCAGGAAGCGCTCGGCTTCATCGTCGACGTTGCTATAGAGGTTGTAGGGCTTCTTCACATAGGTGTTGGCGGGATCGAGCTGCTCGAAATTGCTGACCAGGCTGGCGCCGTCGAACAGACCGCCGCCCAGGTCGCCCGACAGCTCGGCCAGCCAGGCGCCGCCCAGCAGGCCGCCCAGATAGCGCATGGGGTTCTTGCCCACCTGGCCCGCCCAATAGGACAGCGGCGCGCCGTTGAGGATGACCACGCTCATCAGCTCGGGCGCCGCCGCGCTCAGAATAGCCACCGCCCAGCCGGCCTGGCAATTGCCGATCACCACCGGGCGGTCCTCGGCCTCGGGATGCCGTTCGGCGACCTTGGCAAGAAAGAACGCCTCGGCGTGGGCGACGTCCTCGATGGTCTGGCCCTCGACCGGGCGAGGGGTGAAGCTGACGAAGTAGCACGGATAGCCGTTCCGGAGCGCCAGGCCGATCTGGCTGTCGGCCTTGAACCCGCCGATCCCCGGCCCGTGGCCGGCGCGCGGGTCCACCACCACGATGGGCCGCTTGGCGGGGTCGGCGGGATGGGCGGCATCGGGGCGGATGCGCAGCAGCAGGTAATTGACCGGCCGCTCCAGCGTGCGGCCGTCCACCACCACCTCGTAGTCGAACACCAGGACGGGCGGGCGCCCCTTCACGGTATGCTCGATATAGGAATTGCCCCGCCGGCGCATGACATCCCAGGTCAACACGGTGCGCTGCGCGGTGTCGATCAGGTATTCCTCCCACGCGGTGGCATGCTCAAGCATGGATCTGCCCATGGCCCTCTCCCCTGGCGCTGTCTCGCTGACCACAGCAGGTGGGAGGGACCGAAGGAGCGGCTATCCCCAGAAAGTGGATTGCCTGCCGTTTTCGCGGGTGCAGCGCCCATGATCGCCCGCGGACCGACCGCTTTGGACGGCAAAATCGATCGGCCCGGCGACGCGCAAGTGGTGGCCGTATTTCACGGCGCGCGGCGGCATCCCACTTGGGCTGGCAAGATTCACCCTTCTACCGGGGGTTACCATGGCGACCATGCACGGCCGGACGTTCGAGCAGATATCGCTGGGTGAGAGCGCCACGCTGGCCCGCACCCTGACCATGGCCGACATCGAATTGTTCGCCGTCATGTCGGGCGACGTGAACCCGTGGCACCTGGACGAGGCGGCGGCGCGGCAATGCGGCTTCGACCGCATCGCGGGCCATAGCCAGTGGGGGGCTGCGCTGCTGTCCACCCTGATCGGCACCCGGCTGCCGGGACCGGGCAGCCGCTATGTGGAGCAGGACCTGCGCTTCCACAAGCCGGTCCATCCCGGCGACACCGTGCGCGCCTCGGTCGCGGTGCGCGAAAAGCGCGAGGCGGACCGCACATTGGTGCTGGAATGCCGCTGCCTGGACGACCACGACCAGGTGATCCTGGAGGGCAGCGCGGTGGTCACCGCCCCGCCCCAGCCCCTGGCCCTTGAGGTGCCGGAACCGGTCGAGGTCACCTTCCGCCGCCATGACCGCTTCAACACCCTGATCGCCCGCACCCGGCCGCTGGAGGCCGTCACCTGCGCGGTGGCGTGGCCGTGCGACGACGACGCCCTGCTGGGGCCGCTGCAGGCCGGGCGGGAAAGCATCATCCGCCCCATCCTGGTGGGCGACGAACAGGTGATCCGGCGCGCCGCCGAAAAGCAGGGGGAAACGCTGGAGGGGTGCCGCATCGAGCATTGCCCCGACCCGGTGTCGGCGGCGGCGCGATGCGTGGAACTGGCGCGCCAGGGCCAGGCCGACGTCCTGATGAAGGGCAGCCTGCACACCGACGAGCTGATGTCGGCGGTGGTGTCGAAGACCACCGGCATCCGCAGCGCGCGGCGCATCAGCCACGTCTTCGCCATGGATGTGCCGGCCTATGACCGCGCGCTGTTCATCACCGATGCCGCCATCAACATCGCGCCCAATCTGGCCGACAAGCGCGACATCATCCAGAACGCCGTCGATCTGGTCACCGCGCTGGGCCTGTCCCAGCCCCGGGTGGCGCTGCTGTCGGCGGTGGAGACCATCAACGAGAAGATGCCTTCGACCATCGAGGCCGCGGCGCTGTGCAAGATGGCCGAACGCGGCCAGATCAAGGGCTGCATCATCGACGGCCCGCTGGCCTTCGACAACGCCATCAGCGAGCAGGCGGCCCGCATCAAGAAGATCGCCTCGCCGGTGGCGGGACATGCCGACATCCTGGTCGTTCCCGACCTGGAGGCCGGCAACATGCTGGTCAAGCAATTGTCCTATTTCGCCGGGGCCGAGGGCGGCGGCGTGGTGCTGGGCGCGCGGGTGCCCATCATCCTGACCAGCCGCGCCGACAGCGTGCGGGCGCGCGTGGCCTCGGCCGCCATCGCCCAATTGTACGTCCATGCCCTGCGTCAGGCCGCGCCGCGCATGGCGGAGGCCTGAGCCATGGACGACCTCATCCTCGTGGTCAATGCCGGCTCCTCCAGCGTGAAATTCGCGCTTTATGAGGCCGGCGCGGAAATCTGCGCCGGTCAGGCCGAGGCCCTGCTGACCGAGCCGCGTTTCCATGCCCGCCGCAGCGGCGCCGAACCGGAAACCCAAGTCATCCCCGAACCCGGCCATCACCAGGCGGTGGCCTTCCTGGCGGCGTGGCTGCACACCGCCTATCCCGGCCGCCGGGTGGCGGCGGTCGGCCACCGGGTGGTCCATGGCGGCGATCCGCCGCCCGCCCCCACCCTGGTCACGCCCGAATTGCTGGCCCGGCTGGAGACGCTGGTGCCGCAGATGCCGCTGCATCTGCCGCACAATCTGGCGCCCATCCATGCCTTGCTGCGGCTGCGGCCCGACCTGCCGCAGGTGGCGTGCTTCGACACGTGGTTCCACCGCACCCTGCCCCGTGTCGAACAATTGTTCGCCATCCCGCGCGAACTGATCGAGGCGGGGGTGCGGCGCTACGGCTTTCACGGCCTGTCCTATGAGTTCATCGCCCGCCGCCTGCGCGACGTCGCCCCGCACCTCGCCCGGCGGCGGGTGATCGTCGCCCATCTGGGCAGCGGCGCCAGCATGTGCGCGCTGGAGGGCGGCCACAGCGTTGCCACCACCATGGGCTTCAGCGGGCTGGACGGCCTGCCCATGGGCACCCGGCCCGGTTTCATCGATCCCGGCATCCTGCTTTACCTGATGGAGGCCAGGGGCATGGGCGCGGCGCAGATGTCGGATTTCCTGTACAAGCGCTGCGGCCTGCTGGGCCTGTCGGGCGGCATCTCCAACGACATGCGCGCCCTGCTGGCGAGCGACAGCCCCGAGGCCGCCGAGGCGGTGGACTTCTTCGTTCACCGCGCCGTGCGCGAATTGGGGTCGCTGGCCGCCGTGCTGGGCGGGCTGGACGCGCTGGTGTTCACCGCCGGCATCGGCGAACGCTCCGCCGTCATCCGCGCCGCCATCTGCCGCCAGGCCTGCTGGCTGGGCATCAGGATGGACGAGGCGGCCAATGGCGACAACCGCACCGTCATCTCGCACCCCGATTCCGCGGTGGCGGTGCTGGTGGTGCCCACCGACGAGAACCGCGTCATCGCCGAACACACCGCCGCTTTGATCCAGGAGGTTTCCCCATGACCCGCATGACCGCGCTGATGGTGGCGCTGCTGGCCCTGCCCACCGTTGCCATCGCCGCCGAGGACCGCTCGATTCAGTTCTTCCGCGAATTGGACGCCGATGGCGACGGCATGATCAGCCGCGAGGAATTCACCCTGAACAAGGGCGTCGTCCTTTACATGCTGGACGCCAACCACGACCTGAAGATTCAGCGCAAGGAAACCAGGCTGTCGCCCGAGCAGTTCGCCGAGTATGCCGGTTCGGACGGCGTGCTTGACGGCGGCGAGTTCTTCAACCTGCCGTCTGTCACGTTCTCGGCCTTCGACAGCAATGGCGATCAGCAGATCCGCCCCGACGAATTTCGCAAGCACGTGGCGGAAATCCGCTCGAGCCAGCAGACCGCCGAGGGGCGCTAGTCAGCCCCTCGGTGGGCACGCGCCAATGGCACCGGAGCATCGCGCCGCTTATGGAGGCGAAGCGGCGGATGCCCGCGCCCGCCGCTCCATCCCCACCAGGACGACCACCAGGGCCAGCAGGGCCAGCAGGGCGGCGATCAGGAAACTGCGGGCGACGCCCGCGGCGAAGGCGTCGCCATAGGCTTCCAGCATGTCGTGGCGCATCTGCGGCGGAATGTCGGGCAGCAGCGGCACCCGTTGCAGGGTGGTCTCGCGGATCACCTCGCGCAGGCGGCGGGCCGGCTCGACGATGTCGTCGCGGGCATAGCCGCGCGCCGCCATGCGGGCGGCGAAGCCGGCCACCGCCGAGGACAGGAAGATGTTGGTGATGACGCCGATGCCGATGGCGCCGCCCACCTGCATGACCGCCCCGTTCAGCGCCGCCGCCGAGCCGGAGCGCGCCGCCCCCGTGGTCGCCATCACCAGATCGGCGGCCGGCGTGATCACCGCCATGACGCCGCCGCCCACCAGCACCAGGGCGGCGGCCACCAGGCCGTAGGGGGTGGTGGGGGAAAGCGTTGCCATGATGGCGCCGCCGACCGCCACCGCCACCAGCCCGCTTGCCATGACCAGGCGGCGGCCGTGCCGCTCGGCCAGGCCGCCGGCCGCCGGGGCGACCATCATGGCGGCCAGGATCAGGGGAAACAGCCGCACCACCGCCGCCACCGGGCCGAAGCCGTGGACGCGCTGGAAGAAATAAAGCAGCGGCAATACCGTGCCGTTCAGCACCATGGCCGCCAGCACCGCCGCCGCCAGCGCCACCAGCACCTCGCGCGAGCGCAGCAGCGCCGGGTCCAGCAGCGGCACGGGCGCGCGCAATTCCCACCACGCGAACAGGCCCAGCGCGGCGGTCCCGATCGCCAAGAGGACCAGCGCGGCGGCCGAGTCCCAGCCCTGGCTGCCGGCCTGGACGAAGCCCAGGACCAGCGCCACCAGTCCCAGGATGCACGACAGCATGCCGATCGGGTCCCAGGGCGGGCGGCGGGGTTCGGAAAGCTCGGGCCGCGCCAGCGCGGCGATGGCGCCGCCGCCCGCCAGCGCCAGCGCCAGCGGCGCCGCGAAGCCCAGGCGCCAGCCGCCGGCCTGAACCAGGAAGCCCGCCACCAGCGGTCCCAACGCCACGCCCAGGCCGCTGATGCCCAGGAACAGGCCGATGATGCGGGCGCGCATGGCGTCGGGAAAGGCGGCGATGGCCAAGGCCAGGGCCAGCGGCCCCACCAGGGCGTTGCCGGCGCCGTCCAGCAGGCGCGCGCCCCCCAGCATGCCGCCGGAACGGGCCAAGGCCGACAGCAGCGCCGCCACCCCCACCAGGGCGATGCCGACCAGCATGGTGGGGCGGCGGCCGAAACGGTCGCCCAACCCGCCGCCCGCCAGCATCAGTGCCCCCAGGCTGAGCTTGCCGGCCAGCAGGATAAGCTGCGCGCCCTGCGGCGTCGCGCCGACGTCGCGCGCGGCGTCGGGAATGGCGAGCGTCAGCACCGCCCCCGACACCTCGTTCAACAGCGCCGCCGCGATGCAGGCGGCCAGCAGCAGCCACGACGAAACCGGAACCCCGTTCATTCGCCGGGCCTGGCATCGGGCTTGGGTTCCAGCATCTTGCGGCGCGGCCGCTTGACCCAGTCGCGCATGCCCTGGAACACCACGTAAAGCGGCGGAATGAGGAAGATGCCCAGCGCCGAGGCGGCGATCATGCCGCCGAACACCGCCGTGCCCACCGCGCGGCGGCTGGCCTCGCCGGCGCCCTCCGCGATGACCAGCGGGATCAGCCCCATGATGAAGGCCAGCGACGTCATCATCACCGCCCGGAACCGCAGCCGCGCGCCCGTCACCGCCGCGTCGCGCACGGACATGCCGTGCTGTCGGTTCTCCTCGGCGAATTCGACGATCAGGATGGCGTTCTTGCTGGCCAGCGCGATCAGCACGACGATGCCGATCTGGGCGAACACGTCCAGGCTCAGCCGCGCCACCACCAGCGACAGGATGGCGCCCAGGAAACCCACCGACACCGACAGCAGCACCGGGATGGGGATCGACCAGCTTTCGTACAGCGCCACCAGGAACAGAAAGGCGAACAGGATGGCGAGGCCCAGGATGATGGGCGTCTGGCCCGCCGCCTGCTTTTCCTGCAACGCGGTGCCGGTCCATTCGAAGCCGTAGCCCGGCGGCAGCGTCTCGGCCGACAGCTTTTCCATGGCGGCCAGCGCGTCGCCCGAGCTTGTGCCGGGGGCCGGGGTGCCGGTAATCATGACGCTGCGATAGTTGTTGTAGCGGGTGATGGATTGCGGCCCCAGCAGCGGGCGGATGCTGACCAGCGAGCTTAAGGGCACCATCTCGCCCTTGGCGTTCTTGACATGGATGCGCTGGATGTCGTCGACGCGGTCGCGGTCGCCGGCCTCGCCCTGCACCGTCACCTGCCAGGTGCGGCCGAACAGATTGAGGTCGTTGACGTAAAGGCCGCCCATGGTGGCCTGCAGCGCGGTGAAGATGTCTTCGACCTTCACCCCCAGCGTCTGCGCCTTGTTGCGGTCGATGTCCAGGTACAGTTGCGGCGTGTTGGCGGCGAACAGGCTGAACACGTTGGCCAGGCCCGGCGTCTGGTTGGCGCGCACCACCAGGCCGCGCATGACGGCGGCCATGTCGGCCGGGTCGCTGCCGCCCAGCGCCTGGAGCTGGTATTCGAAACCGCCCGAGGTGCCCAGGCCGATGATGGGCGGCAGGTTGAACGGCAGCACGGACGCCTCGGGCAGGGTGGACAATTCGCCGCGCAGGCGCTTGAGGATGTCGGCCACCGAGCCGTGCGCGTCCTCCGCCCGGTCGGCGAAGGGCTTGAGCGAGACGATGAGGAAGGCGCTGTTGGACTGGCTGAGGTTGTTGAGCATGGAGAAGCCCACCACCGAAATCACGTCGGCGACCGCCGGTACCTGGCGGATGGCCTGTTCGACCCGCTCGGTGACCTGAAGGGTGCGGTTGACCGCGGCCCCCTCGGGCAGCTTGATCTCGGCGAAGAAGGCGCCCTGGTCCTCCTCGGGCAGGAAGCCGGTGGGCGTCGCCTTGACCAGCAGGCCCGACGCCACCAGCACGCCGGCCAGCACCATCAGGCCGAGCACGCTCTTGCGCACGATGCCGCCCACCACCCGGGCATAGCCGGTCTGGGTGCGGTCGATCCCCGCCAGCACCCATCGGATGGGGCCGCGCGGGTGGTGGCCCGGTTTGAGGAGAAGCGAACATAGCGCCGGGCTGAGGGTCAGCGCGTTGATGGCCGACAGCAGCATGGACACCGACACCACCACGGCAAACTGGCGGAACAACTGGCCGGTGATGCCGGGGATGAAGGCGACCGGCACGAACACCGACAGCAGCACCAGGGTGATGGCGATGATGGCCGGGGTGATCTGGTCCATGGCCTTGGCGGCGGCCTCGGGCGCCGGCAGGTTCTCCTCGTGCATGACGCGCTCGACGTTTTCCACCACCACGATGGCGTCGTCCACCACGATGCCGATGGCCAGCACCATGGCCAGAAGCGAGATGGTGTTGGCCGAATAGCCGAACAGCGACATGAACGCGAAGGTGCCCACCAGCGACACCGGCACGGCCAGGGTCGGCACCAGGGTGGCGCGCAGATTGCCCAGGAACAGATAGACCACGATGACCACCAGCACGAAGGCCTCGACCAGGGTCTTGACCACCTCGTGGATGGTGTCCTTCACGAACACGGTGGTGTCGTAGATGACCTTGTGCTCGACCCCTTCGGGGAAACGCGTGGCGAGGTCGTCCATGGTCTTGCGGATGCCTTCGGCCACCGCCACCGCGTTGGCGCCGGGCGCCTGGTAGATGGCGATGGACGCCGTCGGCTGGCCGTTGAGCCGCGAGAAGGCGTCGCGCGTGCGCGCGTCCAGCTCGACCCGGGCGACGTCGCGCAGGCGCACGGCCGAGCCGTCGGGATTGGCGCGCAGCACGATGTCCTCGAATTCCTTGGTCGAGGTCAGCCGCCCCTTGGTCTGCAGCGTGATCTGGAATTGCTGGCGCTCGGGCGACGGCGCGGCGCCGATGCGGCCCACCGCCGCCTGCATGTTCTGGCCGCGCACCGCGTTCACCACCTCGGCCGGCGACAGGCCCAGCGCGGTCAGGCGCTCGCCGTCGAGCCATATGCGCATGCTGTATTCCAGCGCGCCGAACAGGTTGGCCTGACCGACGCCGCGCACGCGGGCCAGGGCGTCGATGATGTTGATGGTGGCGTAATTGCTGAGAAAAAGCGCATCGCGCGAGCCGTTGGGCGAATAAAGCGAGATCACCTGCAACAGCGCCGACGACTTCTTCTTGACCGTCAGGCCCTGGCGGGTGACTTCCTCGGGCAGCTTGCTTTCGGCCAGTTGCACCCGGTTCTGGACGTTGACGGTGTTGATGTCGGGATCGGTGCCCAGCGCGAAGGTCACCGTCAGTTGGTACGATCCGTCCGAGCCGCTGGTCGATTGCATGTACAACATGTTGTCCACGCCGTTGACCTGGCTTTCGATGGGCTGGGCCACCGTGGCCTCGACCACCTCGGCGCTGGCGCCGGGGTACGAGCCGGAGACCCCCACCTGGGGCGGCACGATATCGGGGAATTGCGCCACCGGGATGCGCGCCAGCGCCAGCGCGCCGGCCAGGACGGTGACGATGGCGATCACCATGGCGAAGCGCGGCCGGCGGATGAAGATGCGCGAGATCATGATGGGTCGTCCTTCGCCCCGCCCGCCGGCATTTCGCTGACCTGGACCTCCTGGCCGGGACGCACCTTCTGCGCGCCCTCGACCACCACCTGGTCGCCGGGCTGAAGGCCCTGTTCGACCACCACCGCGTTGTCCGCCGTGCTGTTGCCGGCGCGGATGCGGCGCATCTCCACCTTGTGGTCCTGGGCCACCACCATGACGAAGGGACCGGCCTGATCGATCTGCAACGCCGCCTGGGGCACCACGATCGAGACCACCGGTTGGGCGCTTTCCACCGACACGCTGGCGAACTGGCCGGGAACGATGATGCCGTCGGGATTGGGGAAGGTGGCGCGCACGGTCACGGTGTCGGTGCCCGGATCGGCCTTGACGTCAAGGAAGTCCACGCTGCCCGGCTGGCTGTAGGCGGTGCCGTCGGCCAGCTTGAGCCGCACCACCACGTCGCGCGTGCGCCCCTGCTCGGCGGCCTTGCGGCGGAAATCCAGCAATTCGCGCTGGCTGACCGCGAAGGTGACGTAGATGGGATCGCTGCTGACGATCGAGGCCAGCGTCCCGGAGCTTGGCCCCACCAGCGCCCCTTCGGTGAAGTTCGAGCGGCTGATGCGCCCGGCGATGGGGGCGCGGATATCGGTGTAGCCCAGGTCGATGCGCGCCGCGTCCAATGCGGCCTGGGCCTGCTTGACCTGGGCGATGGCGGTCAATTGCAGGGCCTCGCGCCGGTCGGCCTCGGATTGCGGGATGTTCTGGGTGCGCAGCAATTGCCGGGCGCGGTCGAGCTGGACGCGGGCGTTGCGTTCCTCGGCCTGGGCGCGCGCCAGATCGGCCTCGCGCTGCTGCACGGTGGCGATGAAGGGCGCCTTTTCCAACTGGAACAGCAATTGCCCCGCCTTCACGCGGTCGCCCTCGTTGAAGCTGCGCTTTTCCAGGAACCCCTGAACCCGGGCCAGCAGATCCACGCTGTCCTTGGCCTGGGCGCGGCCGTTGAACTGCTCGCTCGGCCGCACGTCCCGCTGCTCGGCCTTGGCGACCACCACCCCCGGGGGCGGCGGCTTTTGCTGTGCCTGCTGCTGGCTGTCGTCCTGGCCGCAGGCGGCGGGCACCAATGCCGAGACTAGAACCAGGGCACGCACAGGGTTCATAAGCCGGCCCTCCAGTGGATGGACAGCAAGGGGCGCATCATGCGCCCGCATAGGCGGAAATGCGTCCGGTTAAACGGGGTATCGCGATTGCCGGCATGACGTCCCTCGACTGCGTCAGAGGCGGTATCGAGGCGGCCTGTTCTCTGCAACAATTCCGCAGGAAAAGCCGCAGATGGTGGACGGGTGTGAACTCGGCCGCACGGCACGAAGGCCGAGCACGCACCTAGCGGGCGACCTTGTCGGCGGTCGCCTCGGCGATCTGCCGGCTGGCGTCGGTCAGGTTCTCGTTCAACGCGGCCACCGCATCGGCGGCCCGGGCCGACGGCAGCGGCCGCCTTTCGTCGATCACCCCTTCCGCCACCACCAAGCCCTTGCGGGTATCGCGCAACAGCCAGTGCCCGCGCATGACCGCGCTGCCGTTGCCGTCGGGTTCGTAGGCGTCGAGCGCCACGAGGTATTCATAGGGCACCTTCTGCCCCCGCGCCTCCTCGGGGGTGACCACGCGGCCGCCGGGCAGGAAGTGGCTGAGATTTTCCGACAGCACGCGGGGCATGCTGTCGGCCAGGCGCTCCCCCCAGCGGTTGTCGTCGTCCACCACCAGGGCGTTGGCGCCGCGGCGCGACACCAGTTGCGAACGGTCGAGATATTCCGGCAGCGACACCCGCGCCACCGCGACCAGCGGCTCGCCCGCCGAATGGGTGTGGTTGACCGCATCGGCGGCGGGGGCGATGACATAGAGGTTGGGATCGGGGCGCTGGGCGCACCCGGCCACCAGCAATACGGCCAACACGCAGGCCCTTCTCATCTCACCGCTCCTGTCAGTCGCCGACGATGATGGCGTTCGGGTTGCGCTCCACCTTGTCGGCGAAGGAGCGCAGCGCGCTGCTGGCCTGGGCAAGGTTTTGCAGGGCGTGGTCGATATCGGCGCGCGAGCTGGAATCGTCGGCCACCAGCCCGTCCACGCTGGCGAGTGTGGTGCGCGCCTGCTGCAACGCCAGATCGGCCGCGCGCAAGGTGGATCGGAGATCGCCGCGCACCGAATTGGTCAGCACGCGCACGTCACCCAGGGTGGCGCGCGTGTCGCCCTCCAGCGCGCGCAGCGAGGTGTTGGCCTGGTCGCTGGTCTGGCGCACGGATTGGGCGGTGGCCGTCATCTCGTGCAACAGGGGCTTCGCGCCCTCGTTCAGGCTGGCCATCAGCTTTTCGGTCTCGGCCAGGCTTTGGGACAGCGCGCGCACGCCTTCGCGCATTTCGGGCGAGTTGACCAGCCGGTCGATGCTGTTGACGGTGCGGTCGATGGAGGCGAGCAGGTCGCGCAACGGCAATTCGGACACCTGCTCGCGCAGCACGTCGAATTCCGATTTGGCCGAGGGGATTTCGGGCACGTTGGGGTCGGTGCCCACCAGGATGGCGGGGGTATCGGGCAGCAGATCCAGCTCGATCTGCATCTGGCCGGTGACCAGGCTTTGCATGGCCAGCTTGGCGCGCAGGCCGGCATCGGCGGCGGTTTTGGCCGATTGCGCGATCCTGCCGCCCACCCATTCCACCCGGTCGGGGTCGATCTCGAAATAGACGGGGATGCGCGCGGTCAGGGCCTTGGGATCGACCTGCAGGCGGACATCGGTGACCTCGCCCACGCGCACGCCGCGGAAATTCACCGGCGCCCCCACGTTCAGCCCGCCCACCGATCCGTCGAAATAGGTCACCCAGCGGCGCTTTTCCTTGAACAGGTCGCCGCTGCCGAACAGGAACAGCGCGCCCACCAGCAGCACGATGCCGCCAAGCACGAAGCTGCCGATCAGCGTGGGAGAGTATTTCTTGGCCATTCCCGTCTCCTTGGAGCGCCGCGCGTCAAAGCCGACGCATGGCGAGGGGAACACATCTACGCCGCGCGGACCGGCTCGCCGCGCGCCAGGAACTCGCGGACCTTGGCGCTGGGGCAATCACGCATCAGCTCCAGCGGCGGGCCGTGGGCGATGGCGGTGCGCTGCTCGGCGTCGAGGAAGATGGAATCGTCGGCGATGGCGAAGATGCTGGCCAGCTCGTGGGTGACCACCACCACGGTGGTGCCCAGGCTGTCGCGCAATTCCAGGATCAGATCGTCCAGCCGGCGCGACGATAGCGGGTCCAGCCCGGCCGAGGGTTCGTCGAAGAACAGGATGTCGGGGTCGAGCGCCATGGCGCGCGCCAGGCCGGCGCGCTTGCGCATGCCGCCGGAAATCTCGGACGGATAGTATTCCTCGAACCCGCGCAGGCCGACCAGGGCCAGCTTCAGCGCCACCAATTCGTCGATCTCGGCCGGCGACAGCCGGGTGTACTGGGCCA
>JAFAAW010000102.1 GCA_023426365.1 Pseudomonadota bacterium | reverse complement strand
ATATTATTATCTTGAACGCCCGCCCGCGCGAGACCATCCCGGCATACGCCACTCCGGCGCAAACGACAAGGGTCGTGGGGGCCGAAAATGTCGGCTTTTACGGAAAACCGACAATGGTAGGACCGGTCCGGCGCAATATTCGCATGATTGGCATACGGCGGCAGCGGAGGTGGGGTGAACGAAAGTTATATTCTGTGCGTATGAAATATGCGAGGTTGTGGTGGGGTTCGTGGCAGGGGAGCGCCATGGCCGTTATTGAACTTGAGAATGTTTTGCGTGAACGGCGCCGTCTGCGCGCCAAGGGACAGAAGGCGGCCATCGCCTTCCTGGGCGAGGAGGTGGCGCAATCGGGTTTCGTGCTGGCGGCGCGATTGCTCGCCCTGGCCGTCGAAGCCATCGATCAGGACCTGAACGGGGAAGGGGAAAAGGCGCCGCCGCCGTCGTGACGGGCTGTGCCCGATGCCCCGGAAAGCGAAACCCCCGCCGGCGTTGCCGCCGGCGGGGGTTCGAATTTTGGTGCGACCGGGGAGACTCGAACTCCCACGACTTACGTCACACGCACCTCAAGCGTGCGCGTCTACCAGTTCCGCCACGGTCGCATAGCCGGTAGAACCTTGCCGCCAAGTCCGTTGGGTGATTTCTCATCCGGGGCTTGCCAACAAGGAGAGAGGGGAATACCAAACTCGCCACGGCGAATCAAGCGGACTTTCCAGGAGAGCCATGACTTCCCCCATCGAGTGGCGTATCAGCGACGAGCCTGTCCCCTACGAGGACGCGCTGGCCTTCATGGAACAGCGGGTTGCCGACATCCGCGCCGGGCTGGCGCCGGAATGCGTGTGGCTGCTGGAACACCCGCCGCTTTACACCGCCGGCACCAGCGCCCGGCCCGAGGACCTGCTGTGGCACGACCGCTTCCCGGTCCACCACACCGGGCGCGGCGGCCAGTTCACCTATCATGGGCCGGGGCAGCGGGTGGCCTATGTGATGCTGGACCTGAAACGGCACGGCAGCGACGTGCGCGCCTATGTCCACAAGCTGGAGGAATGGCTGATCCGGACGCTGGCGCGCTTCACCGTCAAGGGCGAGCGGCGCGACGGCCGCGTCGGCATCTGGGTGGATCGCGGCCCCGGGCCGGGTCTGACCCGGCGCGAGGACAAGGTGGCCGCCATCGGGGTGCGCGTGCGCCAGTGGGTGACCTTTCACGGCGTCGCCCTCAACGTCGATCCCGACCTGTCGCACTTTCAGGGCATCGTGCCCTGCGGCATCACCCAATACGGCGTCACCTCGCTGTGGGACCTGGGCAACACGCCGACCATGGACGACGTGGACTGCGCCCTGATGGCGGCCTGGGCCGAGGTGTTCGGGACCGAACAGGAGGGGTAATCCGTCCGGGCAAGGCTTTCCTTTCGAGGCATGGTGCTTTCGCGCCGGCCGAAGGGCGCGGCGCGCGTGAAATAATCCTCCTGCGATCAACAGGCCGGAGCGACTGGCGTGCAGGTGGAAAAGGCCCGTGACATCTTGCGGCTGTTCGAACGGGCGGCGACCGAGCATGGGACCTGGCTGATGCAGGTTCATGCGGCGCTGATGTTCCCGAACGAGCCGGGCATCCCGCCATGCGCCCCCGACGCCCCCCTGACCCTGCTGGCGGCGGTGAGCTGCGGACAGGCGGAGGAACTGGCGCCGTTGCTGAACCTGCGGGCCGCCATGCGCGGCCTTGGCGACGGCTTGCTGGCCAAACGCCATCGGCAGGGCCGGGTCGACCCCGGCGAGTACCGCGCCTTCATGGCGGCGGTGGATGCCTATACCCGCGAGGCCCGGCGCATCGAGACCCATTTCCGCCGCATCCTGTTGGAAACCGACCCGCTGACCGGCGTGCACAATCGCCAGGGCATGAACCGCGACCTGCGCCGGGAATGGACCCGCGCGCTGCGCACCGGCGAGCCGCTCTGCGTGGCCCTGGCCGATCTGGACCATTTCAAGCGCATCAATGACACCTGGGGGCATTGCATGGGCGACCGCGTGCTGTGCGCCGCGGCCCGCCTGTTCCAGCGCCGCCTGCGCCCCTATGACGCGGTCTACCGCTATGGCGGCGAGGAGTTCCTGTTCTGCCTGCCCAACACCGATGGCGCCACCGCCGCCCGCGTGCTCGACCGCCTGCGCCGGGCGGTGGCCCGGCTGCCGATGGTCTGCGATTCCGGGAAACGGGTGCCGGTGGCCGTGTCCATCGGCGTGGCCCAGATGACCCCCGGCCTCACCATCCAGGAGGCGATCGCCGCCGCCGACCGGGCGCTGTACGCCGCCAAGGAAGCGGGCCGCAACCGGGTCGAGATCGCCCCGGCCGACCCGGCGGCGGCCAATGCCATGCCCCATGCCGGGCTGCTGGGCGGCACGGTGCACCGCCTGCACGGCGCCGTGCGTCACTAGATGTGAAGTCTCAGGAGGTTGCCCACTCGGTCTGAACCTTGGAAGCTGATGTTGCGACACATTGGCTAATTAGGGGGACCGAATGGGCATCCACAAGAATGCCCCGCTGGCGCCACCGGGTCGAGAGA
>JAFAAW010000031.1 GCA_023426365.1 Pseudomonadota bacterium | reverse complement strand
ACCTGATCCAGCGCACGCTGGAGCCGCTCCGCAAGGCGATGGCCGATGCGGGCGTCAAGAATGACGGCATCGACGAAGTCGTGATGGTCGGCGGCATGACCCGCATGCCCAAGGTCCGCGACGTCGTGAAGTCGTTCTTCGGCAAGGAACCGCATGTCGGCGTCAACCCCGACGAAGTCGTCGCCATCGGCGCGGCGATCCAGGCTGGCGTGCTGCAGGGGGACGTCAAGGACGTGCTGCTGCTCGACGTGACCCCGCTGTCGCTGGGCATCGAGACGCTGGGCGGGATCATGACCAAGATGATCGACCGCAACACGACGATCCCGACCAAGAAGTCCCAGGTCTATTCGACTGCCGACGACAATCAGCAGGCCGTCACCATCCGCGTGTTCCAGGGCGAACGCGAAATGGCGCAGGACAACAAGATGCTGGGCCAGTTCGACCTGGTCGGCATCCCGTCGGCCCCGCGCGGCGTGCCGCAGATCGAGGTTACGTTCGACATCGACGCCAACGGCATCGTCAACGTGTCGGCCAAGGACAAGGCCACCAACAAGGAACAGCAGATCCGCATCCAGGCGTCGGGCGGCCTGAACGACGCCGACATCGACCGCATGGTCAAGGAGGCCGAGGCCCACGCCGCCGAGGACAAGAAGCGCAAGGAGACCGTGGAAGCCCGCAACCACGCCGACAGCCTGGTCCATTCCACCGAAAAGAGCCTCAAGGAGTTCGGCGACAAGGTGGACGCCTCGCTCAAGGCCGATGTGGAGCGTGACGTGGCGGCGCTGAAGGCGGTGATGGACGGCGACGATCCGGCCGCCATCAAGGCCAAGACCGAGGCCCTGATGCAATCGTCCATGAAGCTGGGCGAGGCCATGTACAAGGCCCAGGAAGCGGCCGGCGGCGCGGCTGGCGGCGATGCCGGCCCCGGCGCGGCCGGCGGCCAGGACAGCACCGTGGTGGACGCCGACTTCGAGGAAGTGGACGGCGACAAGAAGGGCAAGTAAGGCCCCCTTGTACCATGAACGGGACGGCCGCCCCGGTGGAACCCGCTTCCCCGGGGCGGTCGGCTGTGATCTCCCCGACTGACCAGCGAAAGACCGCATGAGCAAGCGCGACTATTACGAGGTCCTCGGCTGCGACCGCAACGCCTCGGCCGATGAACTGAAGAAGGCCTACCGCAAGCTGGCCATGCAGTATCATCCCGACCGCAATCCCGACGATGCCGGCGCTTCGGACAAGTTCAAGGAACTGAACGAAGCCTATGACGTGCTGAAGGACGAACAGAAGCGCGCCGCCTATGACCGCTTCGGCCACGCCGCCTTCGACGGCAGCGGGCGCGCCGGCGGCGGCTTCGCCGATTTCGGCTTCGGCGGTGGCGGCGGCGGGTTCTCGGATCTGTTCGAGGAAATGTTCGGCGATTTCATGGGCGCCGGCGGCCGCCGCGGGCAGGCCTCCGGGCGCGGCGCCGATCTGCGCTTCAACATGGAAATCAGCCTGGAAGAGGCGTTCGCCGGCAAGTCGGCCACCATCACCGTGCCGTCCTCGGCCCAATGCGATTCGTGCAACGGGACCGGCGGCAAGGACGGCAGCCAGCCGGTGACCTGCGGCACCTGCCACGGCCACGGCAAGGTGCGCGCCCAACAGGGCTTCTTCACCATCGAACGCACCTGCCCGACCTGTCAGGGCATGGGCCGCGTCATCAAGGACCCGTGCAAGGTGTGCGGCGGCCAGGGCCGCGTGCGCAAGGACAAGACCCTGCAGGTCCAGGTCCCGGCCGGCGTCGAGGACGGCACCCGCATCCGGCTGTCGGGCGAGGGCGAGGCCGGCATGCGCGGCGCGCCGTCGGGCGACCTCTACATCTTCCTGTCGGTGGTGCAGCACCGCATCTTCCAGCGTGACGGCGCCAACATCTATTGCCGGGTGCCGATCCCCATGACCACGGCGGCACTGGGCGGCACCATCGAGGTGCCCACCATCGAGGGCACGCTGACCAAGGTGACCATCCCGCCGGGCACCCAGACCGGCAATCAGTTCCGCCTCAAGGGCAAGGGCATGAGCGTGCTGCGCTCTCCTGCGCGCGGCGACATGTTCATCCAGGCGGTGGTGGAAACCCCGGTGAACCTCACCAAGCGCCAGGAAGAATTGCTGCGCGAGTTCGAAAGCGCCGGCGACAACGCCGACGGCAAGCACAACAGCCCGGAAAGCCAGGGCTTCTTCGCCAAGGTGAAGGAGCTGTGGAAGGATCTGACCGAGTAGGGGGTTGAGCCTTCACGGTTCATGCACATAGCATAGGCGCATGAACCGTGAAGGCATCGCCATGAACGCCCTGTTCGACCCCAAATCGCCCAAGAAGGCGTGCAACGTCAGCGTCAACGAAGACCTGTTGCGGCAGGCGCGCTGGATCGGGAAGAACGGCCTGCTCAGCGACCATTATCGGTTCTTCTGATGGCCCAGTTCGACGTGCATCGCAACCCGGTGGGCGACATGGCCGATGCCGCGCCCTTCGTGGTGGATTTGCAGGCGGACCACTTGGCCGCCATTCCCCGCGCGGTGGTGATCCCTCCCGTCGCCTCGCTGGCCGATCACCGCACCGACATCATCGCCGCCTTGGACTTCCTGTCCACCGGCCTTTGAACCTGGAGAAGATTATGAAGATCGGAATCGTCGGCTGTGCCGGCCGCATGGGCAAGATGCTGGTCACCGCCGTGCTGGACACCCCGGGCTGTTCGCTGGCGGGCGGTACCGAGCGGGCGGGCGGCGACGCGGTCGGCCGCGACATCGGCGAGCTGGTGGGCCGTGGCGCGCTGGGCGTGCAGGCGGTGGACGACGCGCGGGCGCTGTTCGACGTCGCCGATGCGGTGATCGATTTCACCGCGCCCGCCGCCACGGTGCAGCACGCGTCCTTCGCCGCCGAGACCAAGACGGTGCTGATCGTCGGCACCACCGGCCTGTCCAAGGACGACGAGGCGAACTTGCGCGCGGCGGCCGATCGCACCCCCATCGTCTACGCCCCCAATTTCAGCGTCGGCGTCAACCTGCTGATGGCGCTGACCGAGCGGGCCGCCGCCATTCTGGGCGACGATTACGACCTGGAAATCGTCGAGATGCACCATCGCCGCAAGGTGGATGCGCCGTCGGGCACCGCGCTGGGCCTGGGCCGCGCCGCCGCCGCCGGGCGCGGCGTCGATCTGGAGCAGGTGTGGTGCAAGGCGCGCGACGGCCATACCGGCGCCCGGCCCCGGGGCGAGATCGGCTTCGCCACCCTGCGCGGCGGCGATGTGATCGGCGATCATACGGTGATGTTCGCCGCCGACGAGGAGCGGGTCGAGCTGACCCACAAGGCCTCCAGCCGCTCGGTGTTCGCCAAGGGCGCCGTGCGCGCCGCCCTGTGGGCCAACGGCCAGCCGGCGGGCCTGTATTCCATGCGCGACGTGCTGGGCCTGTAGGGCCGCACCCACGGATGAGCGCGGACCGGGCGAACGGTCGGCGCTCATCGGTGTCCAGGCCGTGCTCCGTGGCCGGCGCGCGCAACCCGTTAGGGCAGGACCTGTTCCGCCTGCGGGGCGGCGGCGGGCGCCTTGTCGGCCGGGGTGGCGACGATGCCACGCACCGCCTCCCACGCCTGTTCCACGCCGATGTCGGCGACGCAGGGAAAGGCATCGGCGCGCGAGGTCCGCTTGGGACACACCCACAGGCAGTGATAGCACTCCATCTCGCGGTTCAGGAACACCGCCTGGGGCGGGCTGATCTGCGCGGGATAGGGCACGAAACTGCCGAAATGGCCGCCGCCGGCCAGCAATACGGTGGGCGCGCCGACGCCCAGGGCCAGATGGCCGGGGCCGGTGTCGTTGGTCAGCACGCACGCCGCATGCTTGAGCACGTCCACCAGCTCGCCCAGCTTCAGCGCGCCGATGGTGTCGATGGCACCCGGATGGTTCAGCTCGGCAATGCGCGGCTTGGCGAACGCCTCTTGCCCGGCGCCGACGAACACCACGCGCAGGCCCGCATCCAGGCAGCGGCGGGCCACCGCCAGGAAATTGTCGAACGGCCAGCGCCGCCCCGGCTCGTTGCTGCCGAAATTCATCACCACATAGGGGGCGCCATCGGCAAGCTTGGGGGCCTGGTCCCGCCACGGAATGGCCGGCACTTCGGGCCGGTGCTCGCGCCCCGTCAGCCGCGACAGAAAGGTGAAGTGGCGCAGCCCCTCGTGGGTGGGATAGGCGCCGGTGTCGATCACCCGGGTGGCGCGGCGCAGATACCAGCCGTATTCGGCGCGGGTGCGATCGGTGATGAAGGGCATGCAAACGATGCGCTCGGGCGCGCGGCTGTGCCACACCAGGGTGTCGGCGGTCATCACCTTGCGCATGAACATGTCGCACACCGCGACGCGAAAGCCCTGGCGCCGCACCCACAGCGAGACTTTCAGGCGATAGAGCCATTTTTTCTCATAGGCGTGCTCGTCGATGGTGACCAGCTTGAAGCCGGCGAACACGTCCGGCCCCAGCCCGCGCCACGAATGGCAGCCCAGCACGGTGATGTCGGACCTTTCCACCCCGAAGGCGGCGGGATAATGGTCGAGCGCGCGGCGGAACATCACCATGTCGCCGATGCCGTCCATGCGCACCACCACCACGCCCTTGCGGGCGCGGGGCGGGGGCCACAGCGCCACCAGCGCGTCGATGGGGCGAAACAGCCACCAGCGGCGGCGCATGCCCTTGGGCACCAGAATGTCGAGCAGGCCCATGGTCATACTCCCCGGGCGATGATATCGGCCACATGGGCCAGCACGGTATCGGGATCAAGCGCGGCGACGCACGGATACATGCCGTTCTCGGGCGGATGGCGGCATGCCCCCAGGCAGCCCTGGCAGGCCATGGGTTGAACCAGGAAATGGGCGTTGGCCGGCATGATCTCGGGCGCATAGGGCACGATCTCGCCCACATAGGCGGCGGAGGCCAGGCACAGGGTGGGGGCGCCCAGCACCACCGCCAGATGCATGCAGGCGGTATCCACGCTGACCACCAGCCGGCAGCCCTGGATGATGCCGGCCAGCGCGGCGAAGGGCGCGCCCTCGAACGTCACGTTGGGCAGGTCCAGAAGCGCGCGGAATTCCGGGTTCTTGTCCAGGTCGCTGGGATGCCCAGCCAGCCGCACCTGCCAGCCCTGGGGCAGGGCGCGGGCGATCAGCGCCCACAATTCGGGCGGGCTTTGCTTTTGCTTCACCGCCGAGAACGGCTGGAACAAGACGGTGGGGGCGGGCAGCGCCTCGGCCGGCGGCCGCGCCTCGGGCGGCAGCAGCACTAGGGGGGCGGTCTGGCGGCGGCCGGTCAGGAAATCGGCGAAGCGAGCCAGCCGCATGACCTTGTCGGCATGGACCTCGCCCGAATCGAACAGGCGGCGGTAAAGGCAGCGGTTGGCGGCAAGGCGGCGGTCGTACTTGCCCCAGGGGCGCGGCTCCATGGCGGCGCTGTCGGGGGCGTGGGCGGCGGCGACCAGGAACTCGTCCAGGTCCGGATGGCGCAGGAAGTCGGTGTGCACCACCAGCCGGTAATGGGCGTCGTAGAGTTGGCGCGCCACCTCAAGCCGATAGCTGATGTTGCGCAGGCGGCCGAAATCCACCTTGCGCACCTGGACCTGGGGCGGGAACAGGAAACTCATGCGGGCAGCATCGCCGCGCAGCAGCACGGTGACCTGCTCGCCCGGCCGCGCCAGCTCCATCAGGCGCGGCAGCACCAGCGAGAACAGCACGGTGTCGCCCAGGCCGCCGACGCTGACCAGCAGCACGCCCGACGCCGCGCGCCGGCGCGGCCTCAGGCGCAGCAGGGCAAGCGCGGCGGGGTCGATCAGGCGATGGGCGCGCACCCGTGCGGCTCCGGCTCAGGCGTAGGGGGCGTAGGACTTTTCCTCGACCAGCGCCGATCCCAGCAGGTCGTTGATCCTGCGCTTGGCCTGGGCGCGTTCGTCATTGGTGAAATAGACGGCGCGGGCCAGTTCGATGAACTTGGGGCCGAAATCCTTGGCCCGTTCGCAATCGCGGATGTCGTCCTCGATCACCCACAGCTTTTCATTGATGGCCTTCAGTTCGCCCGCCAGCGCCGCCAGGGCGGCGTGGCCGGGGAATTCGCGCTCGCGCACGGCGGCCAGCTGGTTCAATTCCTTGGTGACGTTGGCCAGCTTGGCCGCGTCGGTCAGGCGCTCGGCCTTGATCTCCAGAATGGTGATCTTGTCGATCACCTCGCCCCACGACACCGGAACCAGGACGGACATGGCACTCCTTAGCATTTCCCAGCGGAACCTGGGGCGGGTTCTAGCAGATTTCGCCGTTCCGGGGAAACGAAAGCCCTATGTCGCCAGGGGAAGCAGGCTGACCACCCCGCCCGCGTGGTCCAGCAGGATGGCGCGCACGCGCTCTTGCCAGGCGCGGGCGAAGGTGGCGGCGTCCTCGGGATCGGCGCTGCCGGCCAGCAGGCGCTCCAGCGCCGGGCGCATGGCGGGCGGGGGCGGCACCACCGACGGGTCGTAGCGCGCCAGCAGCGCGGTGCCGGTGTCGGTGCGCACGAACCCCAGCGTGGCGGGAATATCGGTGTCGTATTCCACCAGCCCGGCGCGGCCGAACCGGCCGCCGATCCCCTTGAAGCCGCCCGGCCCGGCGGCCCCGGTCACCAGGCCGGCCACCGCCGCCACCACGCCGGTCACGCCGCTTTCGGCGGCGTCGGGCAGCAGCAGGCGGATGCGGCCGCGTTCGGGCGTTTCGCCCTCGGGCCACAGCGCCGCCAGGGCGCGGGCGGTCATCAGCCAGGCTCCGGCCACGGTGGGGCAGGAATGGCCCGCCAGCTTCACCGCGTCGGCATAGGCATAGGTCAGCACGCCGTCCTCGGGCGCGCCCAGAAAAGCGGCCAGCGGATCGCGCACGGTGACGGTGGGGATTTGAGCGAAGAAATCGGGCATGGGCATGGCGGCGGCCTCGGGCAAACGGCGAAGCGGCCAGCAAAGCGCGCGGCGCGCGCCGCCGCCTTGAGCGCGATCAAGCCCCCTTTGCGGCGATGCACCCCTGCTCTATAGTATTCGCCGTGGGATCCATGCATTGAAAATAGATAAAATTGTCACCATCCCTTGAGTAGCGAACATTTCGCCAGATGGGTTGACGATTCCGGGAGCGGCCATGTCGCGTTATTGTATATCAGCGATCATTGGTGTTTGCGCCACATTGATCGGGCTGCCCGCCGCGGCCGAGGAAATCGGCAGCGTTTCCACCGTCTTCAAGATGCTGGGACCCAACGACAAGATCGTGGTCGAAGCGTTCGACGATCCCAAGGTCGATGGCGTCACCTGCTATCTGTCGCGCGCCAAGAAGGGCGGCATCTCGGGCGGCCTGGGCGTGGCCGAGGATACGGCGGACGCCTCCATCGCGTGCCGCCAGGTGGCGCCCATCGCCTTCAAGTCCAAATTCAAGGACGGCGAGGAGGTGTTCAAGAAGGACACGTCGCTGCTGTTCAAGACCATGCAGGTGGTCCGCTTCTTCGACGCCAAGCGCAATGTTCTGATCTATCTGGTCTATTCCGACCGCATCATCGAAGGTTCGCCCAAGAACTCCATCTCGGTGGTGCCGGTTCCCGCCGGACAGGGGGGCTGAGGACGATGCAACTGCCCGACGACCAGCGCCAATTGCACGACGATCTGTGCGCCAAGCTGGACCACCTGCACGACCAGGCCGCGCTGATCCGCTTCATGGGCGGCGTGCTGGGGTCGCTGCTGCGCCGCAAGGGCGACGCCGAATTCCTGCGCGCGGTGCAGGACGCCTTCACCGACGGGCTGGCCGGCCGGCCGTGGCCGCAGCAGCAGGAGCTGGCGCGCGAGGTGATCGGCATGGTCATCGCCAAGCGGCCCGAGGTGGCGCTGGCCTGGCAGCGGGTCAGTGGCGAGGAGCCGCACCCGCTGGCGCGCCGCGCCGTGGACGTCGCCGCCGAGGACGACCTGCCGGAAATCAGCCTGGAGCCGGAATCCCACCCGCAGGAGCCGTTTCCCGCCTTCCAGGCGGCGGTGGTGCGCGATCTGGCCGGGGCGCTGGCGCGCCGGCTGGCGCTGTTCGCGCCGCCGCCCCAACGCTTTCCCTCGCCCACCTATGTGCATGAACAGCCCTTCTTCCTGATGGCCGAGGGCTTCGTGGACGTCGCCCGCCATTTCCTGGCCGACGTGCTGTTGCCGTTGTGGAGCGACCAGCTTCGCGACCTGCACGGGCGCATGGCCGACCTGGACGCCGATGCGGCGGTGGCGGCGGCGCGCGCCGAGCTGTGGGACATGGTGGCCGAGCGGCTGGGGCATCTGGCCGGGCTGTCGGACACCGCCCGCCAGAAGCTGGCCGCCGCCCGCGCCGGCCTGTCCTCGGGCGGCAGCGACTACCGGCTGGTCGAGGTGCCGGTCAGCCGCAAGCGCACGCTGTCGGTGCTGGGCGTCACCTTCAGCCTGGGCAGCAGCACCGAGATGGCGGTGCGCAAGGTGCCGGTGCCCGCCAAGGGACCCGAGCGCCCCAGCCCGGACGAGATGCTGGCGCTGGACCTGCAGACCCGCCTGCACGACATGGCGGCGGCGCAGGGGCTGGACCTGCCAGAAAGCACCGATCTGGCGCTGATGCGCGATCTGCTGACCTTCGACGCCGAACGGCTGTCCCATGACCTGCCCGGCCTGCTGGCCCTGGTGCGCGAGGCCGACGCCGACGCGGAGGCGGTGCTGGACGGCATCACCGCCGCCGCCGCCGGCCATCCGCCGGTCATCGCCGACGCCCTGGCCGTGACCTTGTTCGCCCACGGCATGGACGGCGCCTTCGGCTTCGAGGAACTGGTGCGGCTGGCGGCACGCTGGCCGGCCGACGACCATCCCTTCCTGGCGGCCGAGATCGTGCGCCGCCCGCGCGACCTGGCCTTCCAGGTGCGCGACGCCCTGCGCCGCCGGCTGGACCGCAACAACACCGGCCTGGCCGTGGTCATGCTGTTCGAGGCGTGGAAGGTGCTGGCCGCCACCGCGCATCGCCCGGCCCTGGACGCGGCGGTCACGGTGTTCTCGGCCTTTCCCATCGCTTTTGCCGGCGATCCCGCCGAGACGGTGTTCAGCGATATCGGCGCCACCCTGGCCAAGGGGCTGACCGCGCCCACCCTGGATGCCGCCGGCGTCATCGAGCATGTCATGCGGCTCTATGGCAGCGTGGTTCCGGCCACCGGCCAGCGGCTGTAATCCGCCCGCGCAAGGGCGCGCGACGTCACCGAAGGGTCATTATTTCCGGCGCTGTCCCGACCTTAGAATGGGGGGCGAGGGAGGCCCATGCCCGCCCGCCGGCAGTGCCCAATTGCCGGGCCGATCGGGATTCTCTCTTCCCCAGAGGAGCCTTCGGCATGTCCGACCACCCCCGCAACACGCCCTTCCACGCCGTCGTCGCCAGCCGCCGTGACACCCTCAAGGGGCTTTTTGCCGGCACCGCCGCCGCCCTGGCGCCGCACGCCGTCCTGGTCGCCGCTCCGGCCGACCCGTCCACCCTGACCTTCACCCCGCCCGCCCACACCATCGGCGACGACCACAAGGTGGCGGCCGGCTACCAGGCGCGCGTGCTGATCCGCTGGGGTGACCCGGTGGACGGCGCCGCGCCCGCCTTCGACCCCGCCCGCCAGACCGCCGCCGCCCAGGAGGCGCAGTTCGGCTACAACAACGATTTCGTCGCCTTCATGCCGCTGCCGGTGGGGTCCGCCAACTCCGATCACGGCCTGCTTTGCGTGAATCACGAATACACCAATGCCGAATTGATGTTTCCCGGCATCACCTCGACGAACAGGGTCGAGGCCATGACGCGGGTGCAGGTGGAGGTGGAGATGGCCGCCCACGGCCATTCGGTGCTGGAAATCCGTCGCCGGGGGGCGGAATGGCAGGTGGTGCCCGACAGCCCGTTCAACCGTCGCATCTCGGCGCTGTCCACCGTGATGGCGGTATCCGGTCCGGCGGCCGGGCATGCGCGTCTGCGAACCAAGGCCGATCCCGGCGGGCGCATGGTGATCGGCACGCTCAACAATTGCGCCGGCGGCGTCACGCCCTGGGGCACCGTGCTGATCGCGGAAGAGAACATCGACAGCTATTTCAGCGGCTCGGCCCAGGGCACGGCCGAGGAGGGCAACCACCACCGCATGGGCATCAGGGGCAAGAGCCGCCATGCGTGGTCGCGCTTCCACGACCGCTTCGACGTGGCCAAGGAACCCAACGAACCCAACCGCTTCGGCTGGATCGTCGAGTTCGACCCCTATGACCCCACCTTCGTGCCGGTCAAGCGCACGGCGCTGGGCCGGTTCAAGCACGAGGCCGCCACCACCGTGCACCTGGCTGACGGCCGCGTGGTGGTCTATTGCGGCGACGACGAGGTGTTCGAGTACCTCTATCGCTTCGTCAGCGCCGGCACGGTCAACCCGCGCGACCGCCGCGCCAATCTGGGCCTCTTGGACGAGGGCACGCTGTCGGTGGCCCGCTTCGACCAGGACGGCACCGTCACCTGGCTGCCGCTGGTGTGGGGGCAGGGTGGGCTGACGGCACAAAACGGCTTTGCTTCCCAGGCCGACGTGCTGATCGAGGCGCGCCGGGCCGCCGATGTGGTGGGCGCCACGCCCATGGACCGCCCCGAGGACGTGGAAACCAATCCGGCCAACGGCCGCGTCTATGTGATGCTGACCAACAACAGCCGGCGCACGCCGGAACAGGTGGGCGGGCCGCACCCGCGCGCCAGGAACGGGCACGGCCACGTGGTCGAGCTGGTCCCGCCGGGCGCCGGGCGCGGCCGCGTCGGCGACTATGCCGCCGACCGCTTCGCCTGGGACATCCTGTTGCTGGCCGGGCGGGCCGAGGACGGCGCGCGCTACCATCCGCTCAACGACCGCTTCGGCACCTGGATGTCGTCGCCCGACAATTGCGCCTTCGACAATCGCGGCCGGCTGTGGATCTCGTCGGACCAGGGATCGAACCAGCGCAAGAACGGCATTCCCGACGGCCTGTACGCCTGCGACGTGGACGGCAAGGGCCGCGCCCTCATCAAGCTGTTCTATGCCTGCCCGCGCGACGCGGAGATGTGCGGCCCCGCCTTCACCCCCGACAACCGCACTCTGTTCGTCGCCGTCCAGCATCCGGGCGAGGCCAAGGACTCGACCTACGACACCCCCTCGACCCGCTGGCCGGATTTCAGTCCCACCATGCCGCCGCGCCCGGCCGTCGTCGCCATCAGCCGCGACGACGGCGGCCCGGTGGGCGGCTGATCGCCTGGGTCGGACCGGCCGACCGGCGGATGCGGCGCGGCGGGCCTTCCGCCGCGCCGTTTCCCATTGTAACTGCTTAAAATTTTAGGCTTTTCCCCATGACTTCCGCACATGCCAGAGGGTGACTCTTTCGCATAAGTCCCCTCCCTAACCCAAGGTATGATGACTCAGGTGAATACCCCACGGGCGGGAGGCGAAAATGTTCCTGGTCAGAGTCGGTCGCAGCAGCGACGCACGCTACCAGCCGCTCACGGTCAAGGCGCACGAATATCTCTATGATTTCGCCGCCTTCATCGCGCGCTCGGTTCCCGACGCCGAGGTCCGTGCCCGTCTGGGGGTGCAATTGGGCGACGAGGTCGTGTTCCACGGCCGAGCGGTGGAAGACGACGGCGTGGAGCTGTTCTGATGGCGCGGGAGGCGAAGCCCATGATCATGGTCGATCTCATGGCCGATGGCCACTATCCGCCCCTGGATACCAGAACCCCGGCCGAACTGTTCGAGCTGGCGGTGGAAATCGCACAGGCGCTTGATAACGTCACCGTGCGCGCGCCGGTGGGCGAAAGCCCCGACGAGACGGTGGTGCTGAGCAGCCGTCTGCTGCAGAAGAAAGGGGTGGCCCTGTTTTAGGCCGTGATGCCCAAAATGTGCATCACGGTCTAACGCTTGTAATTTTTGCCCTCGCCGGGCGCCGCCTCCGGCGGCTTGGCCGCGCCCTCAATGGGCGCCAGAGCAACGCGCCTCATATTCAAGGCACGTTGCTCTAGCCGGTTCCTCTGGCGGCCGCCCCTCCGGGGCGAGCCGGGCCCGGGCGCCACGCGGGCTGTGGATCGCCCGCCGCCCCGCGGGCTTGGGGCGGTCCGGCCCCAGGTTCCACCCGTTCCGGGCGCGCGCTGACGCGCGCCCGCTTGTGCCGTTGATGGGGTCAAAGGTTGCGCAACACCGCGAACGGCGAATCCGCGCGGTGGCGGGGCTGTTTCGGCGGGGTGCGGCGGGGGGCGCGGCGCGGCGGCAGCCAGCGGGTGGCGCCGTCCTTGTCCTGGCGGCGGTAATCCAGCGCGCCAAGCACGCCGGCCAGTTCCTCCGGCCCCACCCCCAGCATGGAGGCGAGCGGCGGCGGCACGGTAAAGCCGTCCTTGGCGTCGCGGGCCAGCTTGCGGATTTCGGCGGCGAAGCGTTCCAGCATGTCCACGCGGACGGCGCGCGGCCCCACCACCCGATAGCCGACGGCGGCGTAATACTCGGCCGGCACCCCCTCGGCCGGAGCGACCGATACCCGCTCGCCCGGCGGCATGGGGGCGGCGCATCCCCGCGCGGCCGCCCACAGCAGGGCGCGCAGCCGCTGCACCCCCGGCTTGAGCAGGGCGGGCAGGAACACGCTTTCCACCCCGAAGCGGATGTCCAGGCGGGCCAGTTGCTTGCGCGCCTCGTCGTCCAGCGCCTCCACCTGGGCGCCGGCGCCGGCGCGCGGCATGCTGCCCAGCGCCTCGGCCAATTGGTGGACCACGCCGCGGGCGGCCCCCTTCAGCGGCGCCTCGCGCGCCCGCAGCAGCGGGCGGAAGGCCTCGGCCACCGCGCCGGCCAGCCAGTCGCCCAGCCGCTTGCGGATACGCTCGCGCATGGCCGCCTCCAGCAGGTCGCTGGATAGCGGCTCGAGCGCCGGTTTCAGCGCCTCGGCGCCGGCCACCAGCCGGGCCACCTTTTGCTCGTGCCACAGCACGTGGCCGTCCTCGGACAGGGCGAAGGCGTCGTCGGCGTCGTTGCACAGCCTTTCCACGCGGGCGGCGATCTCGGCTTTCAGCCCGCGCGCGGCCGCCGCCAGCACCGCCTTGGCGGCGTTGGGTCCCTCGGCCTCGTCGGGGACGAAGCGGAAGCCGTCCAGCCGGCCGACGAAATGGCCCTCCACCAGCACCTCGCCCGAGCGCGCCACCGCGCTCAGCAGATCGCCGTCATCGGCCATGCGGCGCACCAGATGGGCGGTGCGGCGATCGACGAAGCGCTGGGTCAGGCGGTCGTGCAGCGCGTCGGACAGGCGGTCCTCGATGGCCCGCGTCCGCTCTTGCCAGTGCAGCGGATCGGCCACCCAATCGGCGCGGTGGGACACATAGGTCCAGGTGCGCACGTGGGCGATGCGGGCGACCAGGGTGTCCAACTCGCCGTCGGTGCGGTCCAGGCGGGCCACATGGCCGGCCAGCCAGTCGGTGGGCAGCCGCCGGCCCGGCCCGGTCAGGTGGCGGAACACCTGGGCCAGCAGGCGGGTGTGGGCGTCGGCCATCACCTTGCGGAAATCGGGCACCTGCGCCACGTCCCACAGCAGCCGCACCCGCTCGGGGTGGTTGGCCAGCTTCAGGATGTCGGGATCGCGCGCCAGATGGGTCAGCGCCACCTGATCGTCGGCTTCGCGCGCCCGGATCAGGCCCGGTTCCGGCGGCGGCCGGTCCAGCGAGGCCAGCAGCGCCTCGACCGAGGCGAAGCGCAGGTCGGAATTGCGCCACGACAGCGCTTTGACGGGGGCGAAGGCGTGGTTCTCCACCGCTTCCACCAGTTCGGGCGCCAGGGCCGGAACGTCGGCGGTGGTGCCGAACGTGCCGTCGTTCATGTGGCGGCCGGCGCGGCCGGCGATCTGGGCGATCTCGGGCGCCTCGAGGTCGCGCGGCACCCGGCCGTCGAACTTGCGCAACTGGGCGAACGCCACATGGTCCACATCCATGTTCAGGCCCATGCCGATGGCGTCGGTGGCGACGATGTAATCCACCTCGCCGGCCTGATAGAGGCCCACCTGGGCGTTGCGGGTGCGCGGGCTGAGTGCGCCCAGCACCACGGCGGCGCCGCCGCGCTGGCGGCGGACGAATTCCGCCATGGCGTAAACCTCGGCCGCCGAAAAGGCGACGATGGCCGAGCGCGGCGGCAGGCGGTTGAGCTTGCGCGGCCCGGCATAGGACAGTTGCGACAATCTGGGCCTGGTCACGAACTCGATGCCCGGCACCAGCCGGCGCAGCAGCGGCTTCATGGTCTCGGCGCCCAGGAAGACGGTTTCCTGCTGCCCGCGCGCATGCAGCAGGCGGTCGGTGAAGACGTGGCCGCGCTCGGGATCGGCGCAAAGCTGGATCTCGTCGATGGCCAGGAACGATACCCGGCGGTCCAGCGGCATGGATTCCACCGTGCACACGAACCAGCGCGGATGGGGCGGCACGATCTTTTCCTCGCCGGTGATCAGCGCCACGCTGGCGGCGCCCTTCAGGCGCACGATGCGGTCATAGTTCTCGCGCGCCAGCAGCCGCAGCGGAAAGCCGATCATCCCCGACGCATGCCCGAGCATGCGTTCCAGCGCATAGTAGGTCTTGCCGGTATTGGTGGGCCCCAGAACCGCGGTAACCCGCCCCCGGCCGAAAATCTCGGTCATGGTCCCCTAAGGGTCGGGGTTCGCGGGCCGGATTGCAAGGGCTCAGAATGGCCGCCGCGCCGCGGCCGGGCGCCACGGCGGCGGCATGTGCGAAAATGGCCCCCCGACGCGGATCGGGGGGCCATCTTGCAGGATGCGCGGGGGCGGGATCGGGCCGGGCGGTTTACGCCGCCAGGCCCTTTTCCATCACGGCGGCCAGCCGGCGGGCGAATTCCACCGGGTCGGCCGGCGGCTCGCCCTCGACGATGCGGGCCTGGTCCAGCAGCAGCAGGGCCATGTCCTCGATGGCCTCGCTGCCCGACGCCGTGACCTTGCCGGCCATGCCCTTGATCAGCGGGTGACGGGGGTTGATCTCCAGCACGCGCGGGCTGTCTTGGTCGATCTGGTTGTGGGCCTTCAGCAGCTTTTCCAGATGCAGGCTCATCTGCCCGGCATCGGCCACCAGGCACACGGCCGAGCTGGTCAGGCGGTCGCTGGCGCGCACGTCCTTGACCCGCTCGCCCAGGCTCAGCTTGAGCGCGGCGATCAGGGTGTCCATGGCCTCGGCCGGGGCGGCCTCGGGCTTGGCGGCCTCGGCGGCGTCGTCCGCCTTCACCTTGGACAGGTCGATGTCGCCCTGGGTGATGGCCACCAGCTTCTTGCCCTGGATCTCGCCCACCGCCGGCACCCAGAACTCGTCGATGGGATCGGTCAGCAGCAGCACCTCGATGCCCTTGGCCAGGAAGCCTTCGAGCTGCGGGCTTTTCCTGAGCGCGGCCACGTCGTCGCCGGTGGCGTAATAGATGGCGTCCTGGCCTTCCTTCAGGCGGCCCACCACCTCGTCCAGGGTGGTCAGGCCGTCCTGGGTGGTGGTGCGGAAGCGGCACAGCGCCAGGATGTCGGACTTGCGCTCGAAATCCTCGTAGATGCCTTCCTTCAGCACGGCGCCGAAGGTCTCCCAGAAGGTGGCATAGGACTGGGCGTCCTCCTCGGCCTTCTTCTTGAGTTCGGACAGCACGCGCTTGACCAGGCCGGCCTTCATCTTGGCCAGCACCGGGTTGTGCTGCAGCATCTCGCGGCTGACGTTCAAGGGCAGGTCCTGGCTGTCCACCACGCCGCGCAGGAAACGCAGGTAGGGCGGCAGCAATCCCTCGGCCTCGTCGGTGATGAACACCCGCTTCACGTACAGCTTCACGTGATGCTTGCGGTCGGGGTGGAAGATGTCGAACGGCTTGGAGCCGGGAACATACAGCAGGCTGGTGTATTCGATGGCGCCTTCGGCCTTCCAGTGGATGGTCAGCCAGGGGTCGTCGAAGGCATGCGCCACGTGGTGATAGAATTCCTTGTACTGCTCGGCCGTCACCTCGGACTTGGCGCGCGTCCACAGGGCGGAGGCCGAATTCAGCGTCTCCTCCTTGTCGCCCTCCACCAGCACCACCGGGATGGCGATGTGGTCCGAGTAGCGCTTGACGATGGCCGACAGCCGGAAGCGCTCGACGAATTCCTTTTCCGCCTCGCGCAGGTGGAGCGTGATGGCGGCGCCGCGCGCGGCCCCGGGTTCGGGGGTGATGGTGAACTCGCCCCTGCCGTCGCTTTCCCAGCGCCAGCCATGCTCCTCGCCCGCCTTGCGGGTGACCACGCTGACGCGCTCGGCCACCATGAAAGCGGAATAGAAGCCGACGCCGAACTGACCGATCAGGGTCATGTCCTTCTTGGCGTCGCCGGTCAGCTTGCTCATGAACTCGGCGGTGCCCGACTTGGCGATGGTGCCAAGATTGGCGATCAGGTCGTCGCGGTTCATGCCGATGCCGTTATCGGCGATGGTCAGGGTGTTCGCCGCCGCGTCCGGGATCAGGCGAATCCGGTACTCGGCATCTCCCGCCACCAGCGACGCGTCGGTCAGCGCGGCATAGCGCAGCTTGTCGCAGGCGTCCGAGGCATTGGAGATCAACTCGCGCAGGAAAATTTCCTTATTGGAGTAGAGCGAGTGGACGACGATGTCCAACAGCTTGGCGACTTCCGCCTGAAACTCGCGCTTCTCTTCGGCCATGGTCGATTCCTTGAAAATACACGTGAAGCCGTGCCCGCAACGCGCGGGCGCCTTGATATGAGGGAGTGTACGGGTGGTTGCAAGTGCGCGCGTTATCCAGAAGAATGGACGGCCAGCGCATCGGCGTTGCTCTCGCCCGGTCAAATCGGTATGTATAGCCGCCCCGAAAGTGGGGTCGTGCCCCGCCTGAGGGTTTTACCGCCGCCGTGCCCGAGCCCGGGCGGCCATTTGAGAAGCAGGAGACGTTCATGCAGATTCCTCTCCAGATCACCTTTCACGGGATTGATCATTCGGATGCCGTCGAAGAGCGCATCCGCGAAAAGGTGGCCAAGCTGGAGCAGTTCTTCGACCGCATCACCAGCTGCCGTGTGGCGGTGGAGCGCACCCACAAGAACTCGTCGAACCTGCACCAGAAGGGCGAAGACTTCCAGGTCCGCATCGACATGGTGGTTCCCGGTTCGGAACTGGTGGTGAAGCGCGCCTCGGAAGAGCACGAGGACATCTACGCCGCTCTCAAGGGCGCCTTCCAGGCGATGGAGCGTCAGCTCAAGGATTACGCCGCCCGCTCGCGCGGCGACGTCAAGTCGCGCGCCCAGGCCTGAGCCTGACGCACGCGCCGGGCGGCCCCGATCGCCGCCCCGGGGCTGAAGGCCGGCCGGACCCGTCGCATGGTCCGGCCCGTGCCCTTCCGCATTCAAGCGTTTCCGCTGCAAGTATCGGAATTTTCGATTAGGTCGCCTTGCGCTGTTGATGTTCCCGCGCAGGTGCGCTAGAAGTCCGCGCGGCTTTTCGCGGGTGCGGAAAATGCGCCGTGCCGTCTGCCTGGACATCCCATGAACATCGATCTCGCGCGCACCTTCCTGGAAATCGTCGAAACCGGCAACTTCAACAAGGCTGCCGAGCGGCTGGAGGTCACCCAGTCCACCGTTTCCATGCGCATCAAGGCGCTGGAGGACGAATTGGGCCGGCCGCTGTTCGTGCGTTCCAAGGCGGGAACCGAGCTGACCAGCGCCGGCATGCAGTTCCGCCGCTATGCCACCTCGCTGGTGCGGGTGTGGGAGCAGGCGCGCCAGGAAATCGCCCTGCCGCCGGGCTTCAAGACGGTGCTGAACGTGGGCGGCCAGTTCTCGCTGTGGGACCGCCTGCTGGTGCAGTGGATCCCGTGGATGCGCACGGCGCTTCCCGACGTGGCGCTGCGTGCCGAGGTCGGGTTGTCGGATGGCATGATGCGCCAGTTGACCGAGGGGCTGCTGGACATCGGCGTCATGTACAATCCCGTCGCGCGCCCCGGCCTGCACATCGAAAAGCTGCTGGAGGAGCGCCTGATCCTGGTGTCCACCCGCCGCCGCTCGGTGGAGGATTGGGACGAGAATTACGTGTTCGTGGATTGGGGGCCGGAATTTCGCCAGGGCCACGGCCAGGCGTTCCCCGACCTCAAGACCCCGGCGGTGTCGGTGGGCCTGGGCGCGCTGGGCCTGCAGCACATCCTGTCCTATGGCGGCTCCGGCTATTTCCCCATGCGCGCGGTGCGCTCGTATCTGGCCTCGGGACGGCTGTTCGAGGTGGCGGGCGCCCCGGATTTCCGCCGGCCCGCCTGGCTGGTCTACAGCCAGGACGAAGGCCGCGCCGACTGGTTCGCCACCGCGCTGGACGGCCTGCGCTATGTGGCGTCGCTGGAAAGCGAGGACTGAGGCGGATTGTGGGCGCGGCGCCTGTCGCACCCGCCCGAAACATCACCATGGCACATCACACCGTGCGCGGCATTGCCGGCGGCCGGATGCGGATTGGTCCCGAGCCGGCCGCGGCGGTCGTTTCCGCTGTTGCGTTTTACTTGGCCGGCCAACAAAAACCCCCGCTTGCGCGGGGGTGAGGGTCGTTCGAGAGGCAAAGCGGCAAAAAAACGGGAGAGGGTCAGCGCAACCGGTTGCGCATGCTGTCCATCAGCGACCAGACCTGATCCGGCTGCACGCCGTCGCGGGCCATGACGCGGCGCACCACGTCGTCGTCCATCAATTCGTCCAGACTGGGTTCGTCATTGCCCTCGAAATTCAAGGCCCTGGCGACGCGCGCCGGGGTGCAGAGCTTGCCCTGGGCAAAGGCGGGCTGGACGCTTCCCCGGCTTTCGCGGGGGGTGGCGGCGGGCGAGCAGGCGCTGTGCATCATAAAGGCCCCCTTCCAGCTTCAGTCGACGTTAAAAGACTATAAAACAAATTCTGTCCGCGCTGTCTATCTGTTCATTCGTATCGGTTTGTCGCGAATTTTATCAATTTTGCTTGTACGGCAATATTTACTGCGTCGCAACATGGGGCATTTGCCTGATGGCTTGCCCCTTTGGTATCAGATAGTGATCCTTCTTTAGGTGGGCAAGACCACCCCCTACGTTGGATCGACCCCTATCAGACGTGACAATCATGGCGTCATCATGGCGCCATCATGCGGTCTGCTTCCCCCAGAATGAGGTCGCTGAGCAGCGGCAGGCGCGCGCGTGCCCCCGGCAGCTGGTAATGCCACCATTCGTGGGGGTTGAACTCCCAGCCGGCGGCGGTCATCACGCCCAGCAGCAGGGCGCGGTTGCGCTGGGCCTCGGGGGCCAGGGCGGTCACGCCGTGGTGGGACAGCGGCGTGAAGGCGTCGAACGGGGTGCCCATGTCCAGCGGCCGCCCGTGGGTGCGGTCCACCAGCGTCAGGTCCACCGCGGCGCCCCGCGAATGGGGCGAGCCGGCGCGCGGATCGGCCAGGAATTCGGGATCGGGGGTGTGGTTCCACAGCACCCATTGCGCCTCGGCCGGGCGGAAGGCGTCCAGGATGCGCAGCCGCAGGCCCAAGGGGCGCGCCAGTTCGGCCGCCCGCCTCAGCAGGGCGGCCGCCTCGGCATGCAGATAGCAGCCGGCGCCCGCCCCATAGACCGGCCGGCCGGTGAAATTGTCGGCGCCGGCATAGGCCAGGGCGATCTCGACGTCGAAGGCATCGGGGACGATGCGGACCAGCGGCAGCATTGCTTCTCCTTTTCAAGACCGTGCGGGCAAGGGCAGTATAGCGCCCCATTGTGTTAATGACGGTTCACCCCCATGAAAATCCTCGCGATCGATTCCGCCACCTCGGCCTGTTCGGCGGCCTTGTGGCTGGATGGCGCCCCGGCGGCCCGCCGCTTCGCCGAAATG
Source organism: Pseudomonadota bacterium (assembly GCA_023426365.1). Taxonomy (GTDB): domain Bacteria; phylum Pseudomonadota; class Alphaproteobacteria; order Rhodospirillales; family Magnetospirillaceae; genus Magnetospirillum. Next base: position 16,105 of record JAFAAW010000031.1, on the reverse strand, counting down.
GCGCGCGGCCAGTCGGAGGCGTTGGTGCCCATGATTGCCGAGGTGATGGCCGAGGGCGGGCTGGGCTTCGCCGATCTGGACCTGCTGGCGGTGACGGTGGGGCCGGGCGCCTTCACCGGCATCCGCATCGGCCTGTCCACCGCGCGTGCCCTGGCGCTGGCGGCCGGCAAGCCGCTGGCCGGCATCGCCACGCCCGAGGCGGTGGCGGCGGCGGTGCCGGCGGACGAACGCCAGGGGCGCACCGTGCTGGTGGTGCTGGATTCCCGGCGCGAGGAATTGTGGGTGCAGGCGTTCTCGTCCGATCTGGCGCCGCTGGGCGAGGTTCGGGCGCTGGCGCCCTTGCAGGTGGCGGCGCTGGAGCTGGGGCCGGTGGTGCTGGCCGGCGACGCCTGCGACCTGGTGGCGCCGCTGATGCCGGCCGCCCTGCGGGCGTCGTCGCCCGGGGCGCCCGACGCGGCCCAGGTGGCGCGGCTGGCGGCCCGGCACTGGCCGGCCGGCACGGCCCTGGCGCCCGAGCCGCTGTACTTGCGTGCCGCCGACGTCACCATGCCCAAATGCCCGGTCCCGTGATGGCCGATACCATCGAGTTGCTTCCCGCCGGACTGGTGCATGCCCAATTGTTGGCCGGCATGCACAAGATTTGCTTTGCCGATGCTTGGGATGCCCAGGCCATTTCCGCCTTGCTGTCCATGCCCGGGGCCGAGGGGGTGATCGCGGTGGACGGCGGCAGTCTGGCGCCGGCGCTGGCGGCGCCCGGCCCGGCCGGCTTCGTGCTGTGGCGCGCCGCCGCCGGCGAGGCGGAAATCCTGACCATCGCCGTGCTGCCGCCGTGGCGGCGGGCCGGGGTGGGCGGCCGCCTGCTCGACCGGGCGCTGGCCGCCTCGGCCGCCGATGGCGCCCACGCCATGTTCCTGGAAGCGGCGGCCGACAATACCGCCGCCCTCGCTTTGTATGAAAAGCGCGGCTTTATCCGTGTTGGTCTGCGCAAAGCCTATTATGGCGAAAAGGATGCGGTGGTCATGCGCCGCGATCTCGAAACTATCCCGCCTTCCGAATAAGCAGCCGATACGGGCCGCCTGTATTTTGATCATCTTCCGCGGTCAGCGATTCGATGAAATGGCCCAGTTCGGCTACCGACTTGGGGACATTCGCCAAAGGCTCGGCGCCTTGCAGGCGCACCTCCAGCGTCTCGCCGGGCGCCATGCGCTCAACCAGCAACTTAGTCCTCACGAAGGTCATGGGGCAGACGTCTGAGGTGATGTCAAGGTAGTAGTTGGCGTTCTCAGTCATGCAAATCCCGCTATGTTGGTTTTTCGGAATGGTTATTGCCTGCACCAGTCAAAAGAATTATATAGCCCCAATTCATCGTAATTGGAGGCCTGCTCTGATGTCGGAGCGTTCTAACACCGGCGACCTGCTGATGCTCACCACTGAAATCGTGGCGGCGCATGTCGCGAACAATACCGTCGCCGTCAGCGACCTGCCTCAATTGATCAATGAGGTCTACAAGACCCTGTGCTCCGTTGGCAGCGCCCCCGCCGCGCCCGAGCGCCCGCAGCCGGCCGTGCCGGTCAAGAAGTCGGTTCATCCCGACTACATTATTTGTCTTGAAGACGGCAAGAAGCTGAAGATGCTCAAGCGCCACCTCAAGACCGCCTACAACATGACTCCGGAAGAATACCGCGAGCGCTGGGGCCTGCCGGCCGACTATCCGATGGTCGCCCCCAATTACGCCCAGCATCGTTCGACCCTGGCCAAGAAGATCGGCCTGGGCACCAAGCCCCGCAAGCGCCCCGCCGCCGGCAAGCGCGCGGTGTGAGTGCGCCGCGCGGGCGGGCATGCCCCGTCCGGGGCGACGCCGTCATGAATATTTCATGGCGGACGGGCGGCCCTGGCGGGCCGCCGCGGAACGGTGGTGCGGCACGCGCATCAGAGCATCAGGCGCCACGGGCGGTTTGCCCCTGGCGCCTTTTGGTTTATAGTCGCCGGCCGTAGATTTGCACGAAGGTCAGGCATGGTTTCTCGCATCGAACAGCGCTGCATCGACAAGGGCATGAAAATGACCGACCAGCGTCGGGTCATCGCCCGTGTTCTTTCCGATGCCACTGATCATCCCGATGTGGAGGAGGTGTACCGCCGCTCCACCGCGATCGACCCGCGCATCTCCATCGCCACCGTCTATCGCACCGTCCGCCTGTTCGAGGAGGCCGACATCCTCGAGCGCCACGATTTCGGCGATGGCCGCGCCCGCTACGAGGAATCGGTGGACGACCACCACGATCACCTGATCGACGTGCAAAGCGGTAAGGTGATCGAGTTCACCAGCCCCGAGATCGAAGCCCTGCAACGCCAGATCGCCGAGTCCTATGGCTTCCGGCTGGTCGGCCACCGGCTCGAGCTGTACGGAGTCCCGTTGACTTCCGGCGGCCAAAAAGACGAAAAATGATGGCCGTTGGGGCGGCTCGTGCCGCCCGGGCGACGACGCAACGCGAGGAAGCATGACCGAGACTGGGGTAGAGGCCGCGAGCTCGCGCCTGGAAGTGCGTCTGGCTGCCACCGAGGAAGAGATCGCCGCCGCGCAGGCGCTTCGCTATCGCGTCTTCTATGAAGAGATGGGGGCCAAGCCGACGCCGGAGATGGCGGCGCGCCGGTCGGATTTCGACGATTTCGATGCCGTGTGCGACCACCTGCTGGTGCTTGATCCCGCGCGCGGCAGGGGCGGCAAGGCGGTGGTCGGCACCTATCGCCTGATCCGCCGCGAGGTGGGCGAGAAGTTCGGCCGCTTCTACACTGCCGGCGAGTACGACATCACCAAGCTGCTGGACAAGGGCGGCAGGTTCATGGAACTAGGCCGGTCGTGCGTCGATGCCGACTACCGCACCGGCGCCACCATGCAGGTCATGTGGGCGGGCATCGCCTCCTATGTCTGGGATCGCGGCGTCGATCTGATGTTCGGCTGCGCCTCGCTGCCCGGCACCGACCCCGAGGCGCTCGCCGTCCAGCTCTCCTATCTGTACCATTATCACCTGGCGCCCGCCGAGATGTGCCCGCGCGCCCTGCCCGAGCTGTTCGTGGACATGAACCTGCTGCCCAAGGAGGAGCTGAACCCGCGCCGCGCGCTGGCCTCGCTGCCGCCGCTGGTCAAGGGGTACCTGCGCCTGGGCGGCTTCGTCGGCGACGGCGCGGTGATCGATCATCAGTTTAACACCACCGACGTCTGCGTCATGGTCAAGACCGAACTGGTCACCGACAAGTACGCCAAGCATTACGACCGCACCAAGGAGGTGCTGGTCTCGTCGTGACGCCAGAACGCTCCGCCCCCTCCGCCCCCTCCGCCGGCGTCGCGCCGTCATGAGCAGCCCGGCCCTCGCCTTTCTGCGCTTCGTCGGCTTCGTCCTGTGGACGCTGCTGGCGCTCGGCCCCTATCTGGTTCTGCTGGCGATCGGCTGGAAGGGCTATTCCCGCTACGCCCGGGCCTATTTCCGCCTCTGCAACCGCATCCTGGGCTTTGAGGTGGTGACGCGCGGCGCGGCCCAGGCCGCCGACAAGCCGGTGCTGTACGTGGCCAATCACGCCAGCTATCTGGACATCCTGGTGCTGGGCAGCGTGCTGGACGGCTGTTTCGTCGCCAAGGCCGAGGTGGCGGGCTGGCCCGGCTTCGGCTTTCTCGCGCGCATCGCCCAGACGGTGTTCGTGGACCGCAAGCGCGGCGCCACCGCGCGCGAACGCGACCAGTTGTCCACCCGGCTGGCGGGCGGCGATTCGCTGATCCTGTTTCCCGAGGGCACCAGCAACGACGGCAATCGCGTGCTGCCGTTCAAAAGCTCGCTGTTCGCGGTGGCGCAACTGACCACGCCGTCGGGCGCGCCCTTGCCGGTGCAGCCGGTCTCGGTCGCCTATACCCGGCTGGACGGCCGCGTCATGGGCCGCGCCTTCCGCCCGTTCTATGCGTGGTATGGCGACATGACCCTGGCCGGCCACCTGTTCGCGGCGCTGGGCCTGGGCGAGCTGACGGTCGAGGTGGTGTTCCACCCCACGGTCACCATCGCCGATTTCCCCGATCGCAAGGCGTTGGCCAACCACTGCCACGACGTGGTGTCGCACGGGGTGGTCGCCACCCTGGCCGGCCGCCTGGATGAAGACCGGGTGCGCGCCCATCGCCCGCCTGCCCATACCCCCACGCCGCCGCTGGCCCAGCCGGCCGATGCCTGAGCGTGGCTCCACCCCCTTGGAAAACTTGACTCCGGCGCTTGGAATGCTAGCTTTTATCCCATGCACCGGGCGAGACCCCCGTGGTCCCGCCCTCGTCGTATTTCCAATTGCCGGCGGCGGCAAGGTCGCGGGCTGACGACATTGGCCAAGAAACTCTTCGTCAAGACCTATGGTTGCCAGATGAACGTCTATGACTCCGCCCGCATGGCGGATGTCCTGGCGCCGCTCGGCTATGCCATGACCGATGGACCCGAGGATGCCGACATGGTCATCCTCAACACCTGCCACATCCGCGAAAAGGCGGCCGAGAAGACGTTCTCGGAACTGGGCCGCTGGCGTGCCCACAAGCAGGACAAGGGCGGCGACATGATCATCGCCGTCGCCGGCTGCGTGGCCCAGGCCGAGGGCGAGGAAATCCTGCGCCGCGCGCCCTTCGTGGACATCGTGCTGGGTCCGCAGACCTATCACCGGCTGCCGGAAATGGTGGCCCGCGCCACCCGCGCCGCCGAACGCAACGGCAAGGGCGGGGCGGTGCTGGACACCGAATTCCCGCTGGAGCCGAAATTCGACTTCCTGCCCGAAGCGCGCGCCGACGGCGCCAGCGCCTTTCTGTCGGTGCAGGAGGGGTGCGACAAGTTCTGCACGTTCTGCGTGGTGCCCTATACCCGCGGCGCCGAATATTCCCGCCCCCAGGCCGCGATCCTGGAGGAAGCGCGCAAGCTGGTGGGGCAGGGTGTGGTCGAGATCACCCTGCTGGGGCAGAACGTCAACGCCTGGCACGGCGACGGCGGGCGCGGCTTCGGCGGCCTGATCCGCGAGCTGGCGGCCATCGACGGGCTTGAGCGCATCCGCTACACCACCTCGCATCCGCGCGACATGGACGACGACCTGATCGCCGCCCATGCCGAGGTGGACAAGCTGATGCCGTTCCTGCACCTGCCGGTGCAATCGGGGTCCGACCGCATCCTGGACGCCATGAACCGCAAGCACGACCGCGCCACCTATCTGCGGCTGGTGCAGCGGCTCAAGGCGGCGCGTCCCGATCTGGCGCTCTCGTCGGACTTCATCGTCGGCTTCCCCGGCGAGACCGACGCCGATTTCGCCGACACCATGGCGCTGGTGCGCGAGGTGGGCTTCGTCAACACCTATTCGTTCAAGTATTCGGCCCGTCCCGGCACCCCCGCCGCCGCCATGCCCAATCAGGTGGACGAGGCGGTGAAGGACGCCCGGCTGGCGGAGTTGCAGAACCTGCTGTGGGACCAGACCCGCGCCTTCAACGAGGCGAGCCTGGGCAAGACCATGCGGGTGCTGCTGGACCGGCCCGGCCGCCATCCCGGCCAGTTGGTCGGCCGCTCGCCCTACATGCAGCCCGTGCATGTGGACGGCGTGGACGGCCGCCTCGGCCAGGTGGCCGAGATCCGCATCAAGGCGGTTCACCCCAACTCGCTGGCCGGCGAGCTGGTCACCAGCGAAAGGATATGTGCTTGAGCATCCCCGGTTCGCGGCAGACCATCATTCTTCGCGAATTCCAGGACAACGCCCTGCTTCAGGTGCTGTTCGGCCCCCACAACGTCAATCTGGAACGCATCGAGCGCGGCCTGGGCGTCGCCCTCAACACCCGCGGCAACGCGGTGTCGGTGTCCGGTTCGGCCGACGCCACCGCCGAGGCCGGCCAGGTGCTGGATGCCCTCTACGAGCTGGCCCGCCGCCAGGGCCACCTGGAAACCGCCGACATCGATGCCGCCATCCGCATGACCCAGCACACCCCCGACCCCGAAGACGATCTGGTGCTGCGCACGCGCAAGCGCCACATCGCCCCCCGCACCCCCACCCAGGCCGCCTATCTGTCGGCGTTGCAGACCAGTCCGCTGGTGTTCGGGCTGGGACCGGCCGGCACCGGCAAGACCTATCTGGCGGTCGCCAAGGCGGTGTCCATGATGCTCAAGGGCGAGGTGGACCGCCTGATCCTGTCGCGTCCGGCGGTCGAGGCGGGGGAGAGGCTGGGCTTCCTGCCCGGCGACCTCAAGGAGAAGGTCGATCCCTATCTGCGCCCGCTGTACGACGCGCTCTACGACATGCTGCCCGGCGATCAGGTGGTCAAGAAGCTGACCGCCGGCGAGATCGAGGTGGCGCCGCTGGCCTTCATGCGCGGCCGCACGCTGGCCAATTCCTTCATCATCCTGGACGAGGCGCAGAACACCACCTCGGTGCAGATGAAGATGTTCCTGACCCGCATGGGCGAAGGCTCGCGCATGGTCATCACCGGCGACCTCAGCCAGATCGACCTGCCGCCGGGCCAGCGTTCCGGCCTGCGCGACGCCATCGACATCCTGGGCGGCATGGAAGGCGTGTCCTTCATCAACTTCACCGACCGCGACGTGGTGCGCCACGATCTGGTCACCCGCATCGTGCGCGCCTATGACCGCGCCGAGCGGGAAAAGAAGGCCGCCGCCGACGCGGCGGGACGTCCATGAACCAGGCCATGAACCAGGCCATGAACCCGGTCGCCATCGCCGTCACGGTCGAGGACCCGTCCTGGACCGCCGCGCTGCCCGAGGCGGAAGCGCTGGTGGAGCGCATGGCGCTGGCGGCACTGGCGGACGCCGATTGTGACCTGGGCGACCCCGGCACACCGGTGGAGATCAGCGTGGTGCTGGCCGACGACGACACCGTGCGCGGGCTGAACCGCGACTGGCGCGGCAAGGACAAGCCCACCAACGTGTTGTCCTTCGCCACGCTGGACGACGAGGACGCGCCCGTGGTGCCCGGCGCGCCGCTGCTGCTGGGCGATATCATCCTGGCATTCGGCGTTTGCCGCGACGAGGCTGCGGCCATGGGCAAACCTTTGGCCGAGCATTTCAGCCATCTGGTGGTGCATGGCGTCCTGCACCTGCTGGGCTATGATCACGAGGAGGACGAGGCCGAAGCCGAGGAGATGGAAGGGCTGGAAACCGCCATCCTGGCCCGCTTCGGCATCGCCGATCCCTATGGGCCGGCCGACAATGAGGTCGCCGGCGCCGATGGCCCGACCGCGCGCAACGACGCCGGCGCGGCCGAACACGACATCGCCGAAGGAGGGCGATGAGGACCATGAACGAGCCCCCTAGTCCCTCGCCCCGCATTGCCGGGGCAAACCACACCAACGGGTCCCGCAGCAACGGGACCGCCGGCGCCGGCACCGAGTCCGGGGCCAGCCACGCGCACCATGCCATCAAGATCGCCCGCGACGCCGGCAGCACCGGCGACGACAGCCTGCTCGACACCCTGCGCGGCTGGCTGCGGCTGCTGCGCCGGTCGAAGGGCAGCGAGACGGTGCGCGAAGCCCTCGAGGAACTGATCGAGGATCGCGACGAATCGGGCATCCCCATCGACGACCAGGAACGGATGCTGCTGGGCAACATCCTGCACCTGCGCGAACAGACCGCCTATGATGTCATGGTGCCGCGCGCCGACATCGTCGGGGTCGATGCCCTGACCTCGCAGGACGACCTGACCGGGTTGTTCATCCAGTGCGGCCATTCCCGCCTGCCGGTCTATCGCGGCAGCCTGGACGACGTCATCGGCATGGTCCACATCAAGGACATCCTGGCCGCCACCCGGGTGGACAAGCCGTTCCAGTTGCAGCGCCTGGTGCGCCGGGTGCTGTTCGTGTCGCCGGCCATGCGGGTGATGGACCTGTTGCTGGACATGCGCCAGAAGCGCACCCACATGGCGCTGGTGGTGGACGAATACGGCGGCATCGACGGCCTGGTCACCATCGAGGACCTGGTGGAACAGATCGTCGGCGAGATCGAGGACGAACACGACCGCACGGTGGAGCCGGACATGGTGGTTCGTCCCGACGGCGTGATCGAGGCCGACGCCCGCACCCCCATCGACGAGTTCGAGGAAGTGGTCGGCCCCGTGCTGACCGAGGAGGAGCGCGACGACGTGGACACGCTGGGCGGACTGGTGTTCTTCATCGCCGGCCGGGTGCCGTCGCGCGGCGAACTGATCGGCCATCCCTCGGGCCTGGAATTCGAGGTGGTGGACGCCGACCCGCGCCGCATCAAGTGGCTGCGGGTGCGCCGGACGGTGCCGCAGGTGCCGGCCGAGTCGGCGTGACCATGGCGGCGTCGCTGGTGCTGTCGCGCTCCTCGCCCGCCGGCCGGGGCTGGTTCGGGGCCGCCGCCGGGCGGCTGGCGGCGCTGTCGGGCTGGCGCCGGCGCGGCGCCCTGGTGCTGCTGGGCGCGCTGGCCGCCCTGGCGCTGCCGCCGGTCGGCGCGGTGCCGGTGCTGCTGATCGCCATTCCCGGCCTGATCTGGCTGCTGGACGCCTCGGCCAACCGCCGCGCCGCCTTTGGCGCCGGCTGGTGGTGGGGCCTGGGCTGGTTTTTGGTCGGGCTGGTGTGGATCGCCAACGCCCTGCTGATCGAGCCGGAAAAATTCGGCTGGATGGTGCCCTTCGCCACCCTGGGCCTGTCGGGCGTGCTGGCCTGCTTTCTCGGCGTCGCCACCCTGGCGGTGCGGCTGACCGGCATCGGCGGGATCGGGCGGGTGCCGCTGCTGGCCGCCACCTGGACCGTGATGGAATGGGTGCGCTCGTGGGCCTTCACCGGATTTCCGTGGAACCCGCTGGGATCGGTGTGGGATGCGGTGCCGCCGGTGCTGCAACTGGGGTCGGCCATCGGCGTGTTCGGCCTGTCGCTGTTCACCCTGCTGGTGTTCGGCCTGCCGGCGGTGCTGGCGGATTTCGCGCCGCGCCGCTGGCGGCTGGGCGCGCTCGGCCTGGCTGCCGGTCTGGTGGTGGCGGCGGTGGCGTTCGGTTCCGTGCGGCTGTCGGCGCCGACGGAGATGGTGCCGGGCATCCGCCTGCGTCTGGTCCAGGCCGCCATCGGCCAGCGCCACATGTGGCGCGAAGACCTGCGCGAAGCGCATCTGCTGAGCCATCTGGAGCTGAGCAAGGCGCCGGGCTGGGACTCCGTCACCCATGTGATCTGGCCGGAGACCGCCGCACCCTACGTGCTGGACATGGACCCCGGGCGCCGCGCCCTGGTCGCCTCGGTGGCGCCGCCGGGCGGCATGGTGATCACGGGCGCGCCCCGCGTCACCGCTCCCGGCGTGCAGCCATTCCAGGTATGGAACAGCCTGATGGCCATCGACGGCGCCGCGCAGGTGCTGGGCATCTACGACAAGATGCATTTGGTGCCCTTCGGCGAATACGTGCCGCTGCGCGCGCTGCTGCCCATCGACAAGATCACCCAAGGGGCGGGCACCGATTTCTCGCCCGGCCCCGGCCTGCGCACCCTGGACCTGCCCGGCCTGCCGGCGGTGGGGCCGCTGATCTGCTACGAGGCCATTTTCCCGGCCGAGGTGGTGGGGAGCGACCAGGCCCGTCCCGGCTGGCTGCTGACCGTCACCAATGACGGCTGGTTCGGCAATTCCGCCGGTCCCTACCAGCATCTGGCGGCCGGGCGCATGCGGGCCATCGAGGAGGGGCTGCCGCTGGTGCGCGCCGCCAATTCCGGTATTTCCGCCGTTTATGATGGCCTGGGGCGCGAGATCGCGCGCCTGGGCCTGGGGCGCCAGGGGATCGTCGATTCCGACCTGCCCAAGGCGCTGGCGCCCACCCTGTTCTCGCGCTATGGGAACGGGTTGCCGCTGGCTCTGGCGCTGGTGTGCGCGCTGGTCGGCCTGGGGTCGCACCGTCTGCGGCGGCAAGGGCGATAGGCGTGGTTATCAAGACTTTTTCCACCCGGTTGACTTGCATCCGCTGCCCGTCATAATGAGCGCCACGGCGGGCGGGCCGTGTTTCGTAAATTATGACAACTGGGGCATTCCCGATGGCTCAAACTCCGCGTAATCAAAAGACAGGCGTGCGCAAGGGCAGCAGCCGTGGGCGCACCCCTTCGGGCAAGCCCAATCCCATCGACGTGCATGTGGGCGGCCGCGTTCGCCTGCGCCGCACCTTGCTGGGCATGAGCCAGGAAAAGCTTGGCGAGGCGCTGGGCCTGACCTTCCAGCAGGTGCAGAAGTACGAGCGCGGGGCCAACCGTGTCGGCGCCTCGCGCCTGTTCGACCTGTCGCGCGTGCTTGACGTGCCGGTCAGCTTCTTCTTCGACGACATGGGCGAGGAGCTCAAGACCCAGACCCCGGCGCTGATCGCCGGCGTGGGCGAGCTGGAGGAGCCGCCGGCCCATTTCGAGCATGACCCCATGGCCAAGCGCGAGACGCTGGAGCTGGTGCGCGCCTATTACCGCATCACCGACCCGCAGGTGCGCAAGCGCGTCTATGAGCTGGCCAAGGCGCTGGCCGACGCTTCCGATCTGGTCGCCAAGTAAGGCAAGCCGGTCCCGAACGGGGGAGCCGGGGCGAGCGGCCCGGCTCCCCCGTTTTGTTTTGGCCATGGAAAGCGGGGTGACACGGCCTTGGGACTTGACGGAGGTGATACCTCCCTGCCACAAGAGCCACCTTGGAGAGTCTGGACGCGTGTCGCGTTCAGCCGATCCCGTGGAGATTTGTGACCGCTTGCCGCCACGAAAAATCCGGCTAAGTGGGTGCATCACGATGGCGTCGCGAAAGTCCATTGATGCCCCTGGTCCGCAATTGGCACTAGGAGGGCTTGCCCGTGTCGAAGAAGAACTTCCTGTTCACCTCTGAATCCGTGTCCGAAGGCCATCCCGACAAGGTGTCCGACCGCATCTCGGACGCCATCGTCGATGCCTTTCTGGCCGCGGACCCGCAGTCGCGCGTCGCCGTGGAAACCCTGTGCACCACCAACTTGATCGTGCTGGCCGGCGAAGTGCGCGGCCCGGCCTCGGTGACGCCGGCGCTGATGGAAGACATCGCGCGCCACGCGGTCAAGGACATTGGCTACGAACAGGACGGCTTCCACTGGAAGAACGCCGAAGTGCAGGTCCATGTGCACTCGCAATCGGCCGACATCGCGGTGGGCGTCGACGCCGCCGGCGAGAAGGACGAGGGCGCGGGCGACCAGGGCATCATGTTCGGCTATGCCTGCAACGAGACCCCGGTGCTGATGCCGGCGCCGATCTTCTATGCCCACGAGATCCTGAAGAGCCTGTCCGAGGCCCGTCATTCGGGCGCCCAGCCGCTGCTGGGTCCGGACAGCAAGTCCCAGGTCACCCTGGAATACCGCGACGGCAAGCCGGTGCGCGCCACCTCGGTGGTGGTGTCCACCCAGCACGACGCCAGCCTGTCCCAGGCCGACGTGCGCGAGATCGTGCGCCCGCACGTGCTCGACGTCCTGCCCGAGGGCTGGATGTGCCCCGAGGAAACCTTCTACGTGAACCCGACCGGCCGCTTCGTCATCGGCGGCCCGGACGGCGATTGCGGCCTGACCGGGCGCAAGATCATCGTCGACACCTATGGCGGCGCGGCCCCGCACGGCGGCGGCGCCTTCTCGGGCAAGGATCCGACCAAGGTCGACCGTTCGGCCGCCTATGCCTCGCGCTATCTGGCCAAGAACGTGGTCGGCGCCGGCCTGGCCGAGCGCTGCGTGATCCAGCTCAGCTACGCCATCGGCGTATCCAAGCCGCTGTCGGTCTATGTGGACACCTATGGCACCGGCAAGGTGGACGAGGATCGTCTGTCGCAGGTCCTGCAGGAGCTGATGGACCTGTCGCCCCGCGGCATCCGCACCCATCTGGGCCTCAATAAGCCGATCTATGCCCGCACCGCGGCTTACGGCCATTTCGGCCGCAACCCCGATGCGGATGGCGGCTTCTCGTGGGAGCGCCTGGACCTGGTGGACCAGCTCAAGCGCGCCTTCGGCGCCTGAGGACCGGCCGCGATGAGCACCGAGGGCGAAACCCCGACCAATCCGGCGCCCGAGCGTCCGCGATTCTACGGGCGGCGCAGCGGCAAGCGTCTGCGCCGCACCGCCCTCGGTCTGATCGAGACCCTGCTGCCCCGGCTGGCCGTCACGGCCCCCGGGGCAGGGGGCGTCCTCGTTCCCGCCGACCTGTTTCCCCGTCCGGTGGAGCAGGTCTGGCTGGAGGTGGGGTTCGGCGGCGGCGAGCATGTGGTCGCCCAGGCCCGCCTGCATCCCGAGGCCGGCATCATCGGCTGCGAGCCGTTCCGGAACGGCGTCGCCAGCCTGCTGTCGCACCTCAACGGCAGCGATATCGACAACGTGCGCATCTTTCCCGAGGACGTGCGCCAGTTGTTCCCCGCCTTCCCCGAAGGGTCGTTGGGTCGCGTATTCGTGCTGTTCCCCGATCCCTGGCCCAAGAAGCGCCACGCCGAGCGCCGCTTCATCGGCCGCGACAACCTGGATAGCCTGGCCCGCCTGATGGCCGACGGCGCCGAGCTGCGGGTCGCCTCCGACGATCCCATCTACCAGGAATGGGCGGCCGAGCAATTGCGCGCGCACCCGCAGTTCGAGGAAGTGCAGGTCACCAGCGACCGCGCCCTGCTGCCGCCCGATTGGCCGCCGACCCGCTACGAGCAGAAATGCCTGGCGGAAAACGCGCCGGTGTTCTTCCGCTTCCGGCGCAAGGCGCGGGGGTAGAGGGTCTACCCCCACTCTTTCCTTGCCTCGGCGGTGATTTACGCTTAAGGTCCCCGCTAGACACATTCTTGCTTCCCCTCCAAGAAGCGCTTTGCAGGAGGAGGGGATCGTGAGAGTGGGCCGTAGGCCCACTTTTTTGTTTTTTTAAGGACCCTTTAGGTCGCAAGGCGTCGAGGGAATGGATCTTCAGCAGCGTTTGGATCAACTGATCGCCCCCCCGCTCGAAAGCATGGGCTACGAGCTGGTGCGGGTGATGTTCCAGGGCAAGACCCGTCCCACGCTCCAGATCATGGCGGAGCGCAAGGATGGTGCGCCGATGACGGTGGACGACTGTGCCGAGATCAGCCGGTCGCTGTCTGCCCTGCTGGACGTCGAAGACCCCATCCAGGGCGGCTACGTCCTCGAGGTCAGCTCGCCCGGCATCGACCGGCCGCTGACCCGTGCCAAGGATTTCGTCACCTGGGCCGGGCACGAGGCCAAGGTGGAATCGCTGGTGGCCGTGGACGGCCGCAAGCGCTTCCGCGGCACGCTGCTGGGATTGGACGAGGAGGGCCGGGTGCGGCTGATGACGGAAACGGGCGAATCGCTCATTCCGCAGGCCGACATCAAGGTGGCCAAGCTGGTGTTGACCGACGCGCTGATCGACGCCGTGACCAAAGGGCCGGAAGGCCAGGGATAAGAGAAACGATGGAACGAATCGCTGCGCTTCCCCGCCCCGAACTGCTGCAGGTCGCCGATGCGGTGGCCCGTGACAAGGGCATCGATCGCGACGAAGTGCTGGAAGCCATGGAGCAGGCCATCCAAAAGGCCGGCCGCTCCAAGTACGGCCACGAGCACGACATCCGCGCCCACATCGACCGCAAGACCGGCGAAATTCAGCTGGCGCGTTACATCGAGGTGGTCGAGGAGGTCGAGAACGAGGCGACCCAGTTGCCGCTGGCGCGTGCGCTCAAGAAGATGCCGTCGGCCAAGCTGGGCGATTTCATCGTCGATCCGCTGCCGCCCATCGATTTCGGCCGCATCGCCGCCCAGACCGCCAAGCAGGTCATCGTGCAGAAGGTGCGCGATGCCGAGCGCCAGCGCCAGTTCAACGAGTACAAGGACCGCGTCGGCGAGATCAGCAACGGCCTGGTCAAGCGCGTCGAATTCGGCAACGTCATCGTCGATCTCGGCCGCGCCGAGGCGCTGCTGCGCCGCGACGAGCTGATCCCGCGCGAGACCTTCCGCACCGGCGACCGCGTGCGCGCCTATATCTACGACGTGCGCCAGGAGCCGCGCGGCCCGCAGATCTTCCTGTCGCGCACCCATCCGACCTTCATGGCCAAGCTGTTCGCCCAGGAAGTGCCGGAAATCTATGACGGCATCATCGAGATCAAGGCGGTCGCCCGCGACCCCGGCTCGCGCGCCAAGATCGCCGTGATCAGCCACGATTCGTCCATCGATCCGGTCGGTGCCTGCGTCGGCATGCGCGGCTCGCGCGTGCAGGCGGTGGTGGCCGAGCTGCAGGGCGAGAAGATCGACATCATTCCGTGGTCCAGCGAATACGCCACCTTCGTGGTGAACGCCCTGGCCCCGGCCGAGGTCACCAAGGTGGTGCTCGACGACGAGAACCACGCCATGGAAGTGGTGGTGCCCGACGACCAGCTCAGCCTCGCCATCGGCCGCCGCGGCCAGAACGTGCGCCTGGCCTCGCAGCTCACCGGCTGGTCCATCGACATCATGACCGAGGCCGAGGAATCCGAGCGCCGCAACGAGGAATTCCGTTCGCGCTCGAAAATGTTCATCGATGCCCTGGACGTGGACGACGTCATCGCCCATCTGCTGGTGACCGAGGGCTTCTCCACCGTCGAGGAAGTGGCGTTCGTGCCGCTCGAGGATCTGACCGGCATCGAGGGCTTCGACGAGGACGTGGCCGCCGAGCTGCAGAACCGCGCCAAGAGCTTCCTGGCCGAGCAGGACGAGCGCTACGACGCCATGCGTCGCGACCTGGGTGTCGAGGACGCGCTGGCCGCCATCGACGGGCTGTCGCCCAACATGCTGGTCAAGCTGGGCCATCGCGGCATCAAGACCCTGGACGACCTGGGCGATCTGGCCTCGGACGAGCTGGTGGACATCGTCGGCAAGGACGAGATGACCGAGGACCAGGCCAATGCGGTGATCATGGCCGCCCGCGCCCACTGGTTCGAAGAGGGCCAGGGCTGAGGCCACGGCCATGGACCAGGACTGGGCCGAGCAGGACCAGCCCAGCGGACCGAACCGGCGGTGCATCGCCACCGGCCAGGTCCGCCCCAAGGGCGAGTTGCTGCGGTTCGTGGTATCGCCGGCCGGAGAGGTGGTGCCCGATGTGGAGCGCCGGCTGCCCGGCCGGGGAATCTGGTTGAGCGCCCGGCGGGATGTGGTAAATACGGCCCTAACCAAGCGGCTGTTCGCCAAGGCGGCCCGGCGCGCGGTGCAGGTGCCGCAAGATCTGGCGGATCGCCTGGAAGGGTTGTTGTGCCGCCGCTGCCTGGACGCCATTTCGCTGGCACGGCGTGCCGGACAGGCGTTGTGCGGGTTTGAAAAGGTCAAGGCCGAGCTGAAGGCCGGACGGGTGGCGGTGCTGGTCGAGGCCCGCGACGCCGCCGAAGACGGGAAAAGCAAGATGCGCGCTTTGGCATCGGGCGTTCCCGTGGTTGAATTGTTCGATGCGGCCGAGCTGGGTGCTCCCTTCGGCCGCGACCAGTCGGTTCATTCCGCCCTGACCCAGGGTGGGCTGGCGCGCCGGCTGGTGGAGGAAGCGGGCCTGCTGGCCGGTTTCCGCCAAGGGTCGGTGTCCAATCCGCACGACGGAACGGCGCCCCCAGCAGGTTGATGGTGAACAGGCCGCGCCTCCCGCACGGCCCCGCGAGAAGAGACGAAGTCGATTACATGAGCGATTCGAAGGATCAGGAGCGCAAGGCGCCGTTGAAGCTCTCCCAGCCGGGCAAGCTCGAGCTGAAGAAGACGGTCGAGGCCGGCCAGGTTCGCCAGAGCTTTTCGCACGGCCGCTCGAAGGTGGTGACGGTGGAAGTGCGCAAGAAGCGCACCTTCTCGGCCGCCGGTGGCGCCATGCACGAGGTGCGCGAAGGCAGCAGCGCCGCCGAGGCCGAACTGGCCAAGGCCGTCGCCAATGTCGAGATGCTGCAGCAGGCCGTCAACGCCCACGACCTGACCCCGCACGAGCGCAACGCCCGCGCCGCCGCGCTGGAAGCCGCCAAGAGGGCGGCCGAGGACGCCCGCCTCCGCGCCGAGGAGGAAGCCCGCCAGCGCGCCGAGGAGGATGCCCGCGCCCAGGCCGAGGCCGACGAAGCCGCGCGCCGCGCCGCCGAGGAGGACGCCCGCCGCGCCGCCGACGAGGCCGAGG
>JAFAAW010000030.1 GCA_023426365.1 Pseudomonadota bacterium | reverse complement strand
CCGTCGGCCACCATGCGCACCACGTGGCCGGGGGTCAGATGCACGATCTGCGGCCACACCACGCCGAAATGATTGCGCGCCAGCTCGATGTAGCCGGCGCCGCGCTCGGGCTGATAGACGGCGATGGTGAAAGGCTGCTGCAGGCCGACCAGGGCGCCCATGATCTCGCGCCAGATGCGCACCAGGGCGGATTTGGGGAACGGCCCCTTGTGACGCTGCACCAGACGGCGCAGAACCGACGCCTCGCGCCCGGGACGCAGGGCGACGGTGCCCGGCGCCTTGGCGGTGGCGATGCGCTCGACCAGGCCGGCCCGCTCCATCAGCAGGTCGTGGATCTTGTCGTCGATGCGGTCGATCTCGCGGCGGACGTGGTCAAGGGAGGCGTTGTCGGTACTCATGATACAAGTGTTCGGCTCTTGCAGGGGCGGCATAGGTGTAGTGCGTGCGCCTGCTGAAATCAAAGAAAACGTTGACAGCCCCGGCCCGCCCCCATAGCTAATCGTGTTCTTTTGTCGAGGGATGAGCCGCTTTCCGCCATGACCGACGCCCTGCCCATCGGGCCGAGCCAGCCCCGCAACCCGCTCGGCCTTACCGTCGAGCTGGGCCGGGACGATCCGATCCGCCTTGATTGCGGTGTCGAGCTGGATTCCGTCACCGTGGCCTACCAGACCTACGGCACGCTGAACGCGGACAAGTCCAACGCCATCCTGATCTGCCACGCGCTGACCGGCGACCATTACGTGGCCGACCCCCACCCCATCACCGGCAAGCCGGGATGGTGGAACGATCTGGTCGGGCCGGGCCGGCTGTTCGACACCGACCGCTATTTCCTGATCTGCTCGAACGTGCTGGGCGGCTGCATGGGCACCACCGGGCCGAAGGACATCAATCCCGCCACCGGCAAGCCGTGGGGCCAGGATTTCCCGGTCATCACCATCGGCGACATGGTGCAGGTCCAGGCGCGGCTGGTGGACTTCCTGGGCATCGGCCAGCTTTTCTGCGTGGTCGGCGGCTCCATGGGCGGCATGCAGGTGCTGGAATGGTGCGCATCGCGCCCCGAGCGCGTGTTTTCCGCCATTCCCATCGCCACGGCGGCGCGCCATTCGGCCCAGAACATCGCCTTCAACGAGGTCGGGCGCCAGGCGGTGATCGCCGACCCCGACTGGCATGACGGCCGCTACCACGAGCACGGCACCATCCCCCGCCGCGGCCTGGCGGTGGCGCGCATGGCCGCGCACATCACCTATCTGTCCGAGGCGGCGCTGCACCGCAAGTTCGGCCGCAACCTGCAAGGCGACCGCGACGCCTTCGAATACGGGTTCGGCGCCGAATTCCAGGTGGAAAGCTATCTGCGCCACCAGGGGTCCACCTTCGTGGACCGCTTCGACGCCAATTCCTACCTCTACATCACCCGCGCCATGGATTATTTCGATCTGGCGGCGGAACATGGCGGCCAGTTGGCCAATGCCTTCAAGGGCACCAAGACCCGGTTCTGCGTGGTGTCGTTCTCGTCGGACTGGTTGTTCCCGACGGTGGAAAGCCGCGCGGTCGTGCATGCGCTAAACGCGGTTGCGGCCAATGTCAGCTTCGTGGAGATCCAGTCCGACAAGGGGCACGACGCCTTCTTGCTGGACGAGCCGGAATTCCACGCCACGCTGACCGGCTTCCTCGAGGCGGCGGCCTCGCATCGCGGCCTGCCGCGCGGGTCCAGGGGATAAGGCCATGATCATGTCCAACGGCAACCTGCGGGTCGATCTGCGCCTGATCGCCGACATGGTGGAAACCGGCTCGCGCGTGCTGGACGTGGGCTGCGGCGACGGCACCCTGCTGGCCTGGCTGGGCCGCCACAAGGATGTGGACGGGCGCGGCATCGAACTGTCCATGGCCGGCGTATCGGCGGCCGTCGCGCAAGGGCTGTCGGTGATCCAGGGCGACGCCGACACCGACCTCAAGGATTATCCGTCGGGCGCCTTCGACACCGTGATCCTGAGCCAGACGCTGCAGGCCACCTACGAGCCCAAGACGGTGCTGAACCACATGCTGCGCATCGGCCGGCGCGCCATCGTGTCGTTCCCCAATTTCGGTCATTGGCGGGTGCGCACCGCGCTGGCGGTGCACGGCCGCATGCCGGTGACCGACACCCTGGCCTATGAATGGTACGACACCCCCAACATCCATTTCTGCACCATCCGCGACTTCCTGGTGCTGTGCGGGGAATTGGGGATCACGGTGGAACGCGGCATCGCGCTGGATCGCGACGGCGGCGTGCTGCCCATCGACGGCCAGGGCCGGCTGGCCAACCTGTTCGCCGCGCAGGGGCTGTTCGTCCTCAGCCGGGCGTCCTGACCCCCATCCGCGAATATCCCTCCGCCATAGGCACGTAGGTGCGCCGCCGGGTCTTGCCGTCGCGCAGGCCCGAGGCGGCATAGATCTGCTTGGTCGCCTCGATGATGTTGACGCCGGCGAAGCCCTCGAACCAGCGGCTGCCCAGGTCCTCGATGGCGGGGGCGGAACGCAGCGCCATGCGCGAGGTGGCCGGCGGCATGAACAGCGCGCCGCAGGTGGAAACCGGCGTGAACATGTTGTCGCGCAGCATGCGGGCGAGCTGGCCCGTGGTGTAGGGCCGCCCCTGGCCGAACGGCGTGCGCTCCAGCCGCGCCCAGATGCCGCGCCGGTTGGGCACCACCACCACCAGCCGGCCGCCATCGGCCAGCACCCGCCACAATTCGCGCATCATGCCGCGCACCTGTTCGGTGGCTTCCAGCGCATGCACCAGCACGATGCGGTCCATGCAGCGGTCGGGCAGCGGCAGGTCGGTCTCGTCGGCCAGCATGGTCAGCCCTGGCCCCTCGGGCGGCCAGGGCAGCACGCCCTGGCTGGCCGGCATCACCGCCAGCACCCGTTCGGCCTCGGCCAGGAAGGGGCGCAGATAGGGGGTGGCGAACCCCACCCCCAGCACCCGCATGCCCGACACGTCGGGCCACAGCGTGCGCAACTGGCGGCGGATCATGCGCTTGGCCACCTGCCCCAGGCTGGTGGCGTAGAAATCGCGCAGGTCCACCACGTCCGTCCACATGGACGGATAGCCGGGGGCCGGATAGCTGGGCAGATTGGACACGTCGCGCCTCGTTCCCGGGACAGGGGATGATTTTATCCTATTCACCCACGTTGAGCAGCAATCCACGGCGGCGGGCAACGTGATGGGTATGCAGGAACAAGGCGCCGGCCAAGCCCAGATACAGCAGGTTCAGCCCCACCGCGCCGCCCAGCAGGTCCCAGCGGAACACGTGATCGATCATCACCGCGCGCATGCCCTCGAACACATAGGCCGGCGGCAACGCCCACGCCAGCGGTTGCAGCCATCCGGGCAGGGTGGCGATGGGGTAATAGATGCCGGCCAGCGGCGCCACCGCGAACACCACCACCCAGGCCAGGCTTTCCGCCCCCAGCCCGAAGCGCAGCACCAGCGCCGCCACGGCCAGGCCGATGGCCCAGCCGGTCATCATCAGGTTGATCCAAAAGCCGATCAGCGGCAGGCCCAGATCGAACAGCGAGAAGTGATAGAGCGGGATGGCCAGCAGCACCGCCGGCAACACGCCGACCAGGGTGCGGATCAGGCTCATGGTCACCATGGCCGCCGCCAGTTCATGCGGCCTGAGCGGGCTGACCGACAGGTGGCCCAGGTTGCGCGACCACATCTCCTCCATGAACGACAGCGCCACGCCGAGATTGCCGCGGAACATGACGTCCCACAGCAGCACGGCGCCGATCAGCACGCCGGCGGCCTGGGCCACCCAGTCGGAATGGTCGCGGAAGAACTGGCTGGTGAAGCCCCACACCACCATGTTGACGGCGGGCCAATAGGCCATCTCCAGCACCCGGGTCCATGACCCGCGCAGGATGTAGAGATGGCGAAGCACCATGGCGGAGATGCGCCGGGGGTTCAGCATGGTTCCCCCCTCAGGCGCCGGGCGCCCGCCAGCCGGCGGGCCGGGCTTGCGCGGGTCATTGCGCCGCCTCGGTGTCGGGCCGCGCACGGTCGCGGGCGATGTCCAGGAACACCTCCTCCATGGTGGCGCGGCCATAGCGGCCGATCAGCGCCGACGGCGCCCCCCGGTCCACGATGCGGCCGGCCTTCAGCATCAGCACGTCGTCGCACAGGCGCTCGACCTCGGTCATGTTGTGCGAGGCCAGCAAGATGGTGGCGCCGCTGGCCCGCTGATAGGACTGGAAATAGCCGCGCACCCAATCGGCGGTGTCGGGGTCCAGCGAGGCGGTGGGCTCGTCCAGCAACAACAGTTCGGGCCGGTTCAGCAGCGCCTTGGCCAGCGCCACCCGCGTCTTCTGCCCCGCCGACAGCCGCCCCACCGGACGGTCGATGAAGGCGCCCAGTTCCAGTTGCCCGGCCAGTTCGGCGATGCGCGCCCGCACCCCGTCCACCCCGTACAGGTGGCCGTAGACGGTCAGGTTCTCGCGCGCGCTCAGCCGGTTGGGCAGGTCCACATAGGGGCTGGAGAAATTGAGGCGCGGCAGCACGCGATAGCGGTGCCGCACCATGTCCTCGCCCAGGACCCGGATGGTGCCCGAACTGGGCAGCAGCAGGCCCAGCAGCATGGAGATGGTGGTGGTCTTGCCGGCGCCGTTGCCGCCCAGCAGCGCCACGGTCGTGCCGCGCGCCACGCTGAACGAGATCCCGTCCACCGCCACCACGCCGCCGAAATGCTTGGTCAGGTTTTCCACCTGAAGGGCGAAGCTTTGCATCACCCGGATATAGGGGGAGACGGCGCCCGGTTCAAACCTTGACCGAACTCAAGGATCAATCCCGACAAATGCGCTTGGTTAAAGGCCATCCTCATTCCCCGTGGGAGCTTTTTACATGACCGAGACCGTTGTGGACGTCCGCACCATTGCCCCGCGTGACCGCCATCCGCAGATTTTCGCCACCTTCGACGCCCTGGCGCCGGGCGCGTCCTTCGTTCTGACCAACGACCACGACCCCAAGCCGCTCTATTACCAATTCGCCCACGAACGGGCCGGCAAGTTTGAATGGACCTATCTGGAACAGGGGCCCGAGGTGTGGCGCGTGCGCATCGGCAAGGCGCGCGAAAGCGCGTCGTGCTGCGGCACCTGCGGCTGATTTTCCATTAAAGCGGTGCGCCTCAGATATGAGGCGTGCCGCCCCTGCGAGCACTGAGCGAGCGGCCAAGCGGCCGGCGGCCGCGCCCGGTGAGGGCGAATACGTGAGGCAGATTTTCTGCATCGCGGTCTGGAGTGACACGGATGGACACGGGCGCCTGCGGCGCACACGGATGAACGGCGATCCGTGTTCATCCGTGTCCATCCGCGTCCGATCCTTTACCGTGGCCGGGCGCGGCCCAGGCCGCGGCGGCGCAGGTCGCCCATCAGGGTCTGTTCGATGTGGCGCCCCTGGAACAGGGTGATGCCCACCGAATGGCCGTATTCGATGGCCGAGGGGGTGTCGCAGCGGGCCAGGATGATGCGGGTGACGCCGATGCGGCGCAGCGCATCGGTCTTCTTGTCCTTTTCCTCCAGCAGCGACGGGTCCCAGATCAGCTTGATCAGGTCGGCCCCCAATCGTTCGCGATCGACGAAGGGCAGCATGGAATAAGACAGGCCGTCGACGCAGATGCGGTAGCCGCGATCGTGGGCGAAGTCGCGGGCGAACAGATAGGCGCCCAGATCGGCGAAGATATCGACCTTTTGCAGCTCCAGCACGATGGTGCCGCGCATGCCCGCCTTCACGTTGTCGTCGAACACCATGAATTCCGGCGACAGAATGGTCGAGACGTTCAGGTTGATGCTGATGTCGCCTTCCAGCGTGCGGTCGTCGTGCTTGTTGAGCAGGCTGAGCACGCGGCGGTCCAGCGTCTCGGTCAACTGCTGGAACAGCCACGGACTGGAATTCATGTTCACGCTGGGCATCAGCGTCTGGCGCAGGTCGGCGATGGAGATGAACAGTTCGTGGAAGACCGGCTGGGGCGGGGCCTGGCCGACCACCGCGCACACCGCCTGGCGCCGCATCAGGTTGGCCAGGTCGGCTTGGCCCAGCGCCGCTTCGACCCGGGCCAGCAGGTCGGGCGTGAACGGCGCCCCCTTGGGTGCCTCGGCCTGGCGGGATTGCAGGGCGGTGCGCTCCTGCTCGGCGCGGCGGCGGTCCTGTTCCTCCTGCAGCATCTTCTGCGCAAGCGCCACCAGGACGTCGTATTCCCGCTCCAGATCGTACCAGGTGCAGAAGCTGCCCGTGCGCCCCTGGGCGTCCTCGATGATCAGCGGGTCGTCCGAGAACAGGAAGCGCAGCTTGACGATGGCGGATTCCACCTCGTCCTGGGCCTGGGCCTTGTAGACCACCATCAAATCGGCGTTGGCCAGGGTGAACACCTGGGCCTGAAGCATCTTGACCAGACCTTCGAAGGTGCTGGTGGCGATGCGCATGTGATGCTCGCGCCGGTTCTGGGTCAGCAGATCCGACAGGTGGATGTGCACCGCGCGCCGTTCCGCCCGATGGCGTTCCAGCCGGTGCAGGTAATCGATCAGCAGGTTTTCCTGGGCGTTGACGCGCAGCCCGGCGGGCGGGGAGGAAATCATCATCCGCTCCTAGCGCAAGGCCCGAAGGGGCGGAAAGGCGTCGAGCATGTCGTTGTTGCCGCATTCCACGCGCGGCCGGCCCGAGATCACGCCATGGCGCTGGGTGCATTGGGCCAGGGTGCAGGCCGCCGCCTTGTCGCACTGGGCCATGGTCACCGCCGCCACCATGGAATCCAGATAGCGGCCCTGGAAATGGCGGATGCCCTGGTTCAGGCCCCAGGCGATGGCGCTTTCGGTGTCGCAGCGGGCCAGGATGATGCGCTCGAAGCCCACCGGTCCCAAAGCGTGGTGCAGATCGGCGGTGACCACGTCGTCGGCCATGTCGCCGCTCCAGTTCACCTTGACGAAATCGGTGTCGTACAGCTCGGCATCGATGAATTGCAGGGTGATCGGACTCATCCCGTCCAGCACCGTTCTGTGGCCGTGGCTGCGCAGGAAATCGCGCGCCCGGAAAAAGCCGTCCAGGTTGTTGAAGATGTCCACCAACTGGAATTCCACCACCAGCCCGGCGCGGCCGCGGATGGAAGCCTCGAAATTGGTGAAGGCCGGGGTGTTCACGGTGGCCATGTTCAGGTTGACCGAGAACGCGGCGGGCAGCTTGCGGAACCCGGCATCCTGCAGCACGGACAGCACCCGCAGGTCGAGAACCTGGCTGAGATGCTGGAACAGCCAGCGGTTGGACAGGATGTTCACGTCCGGCGCCAACGCCTTTTGCAGGTCGGCGATGGACATGAAGAATTCCTGGAACGCCACCTCGGCGGTATTCCTGTCGGTGAAGCGGATGCAGGGCTGACGGCGCACCACGCCGGCGATGTCGGTGGCGCCGATGGCCTCCAGCACGCGGTTCAGATTGCGCGCATCCAGCGGCTGGATCTGCGGCGCCGTGCGCTGGCTGACCTGACGCTTCTTGGCGTCGGCCAGCAACTGGCCGCAGACCACGAAGAATGGGTCGTAGTCGCTTTCCAGGTCGTAATAGGTGACGAAGCGGTCCTCGCCATGGGCCGATTCGGTATAGGTCAGCGGGTCCTTGGAGAACAGCGCGCGCAGCTTGTAGACGATGGCGTCCAGGTCGGCCAGACGGGCGTCCTTGCAGATCAGCACCACGTCGGAATTGGTCAGCAGGAACAACTGGCCGCGGAACATGTCCACCATGCTTTCGAACATGCGAAAGGCAATGCGGATCTTGGCGTCCTCGCGGTTGGCCGGCAGCAATTGCGACAGATGCAGATGGAGCGCGAGACGCCCTTCGCGGATCCTGCCCACGCGCTCGGCGGCGTCGTAAAGCAGGCTTTCCGGCGTGACGATCTCTTGCGGCCTGTCTCCGAACGCCGACGCGTTCATCGTTTCCCCGTTCTGGTAGCCCGGTCCCTCGTGGCGACCGTTGTCCTTCGCCCACGAAAAGAGCAAAGTTCTTTTGCGGTTCCAAAATACATCGCCCTTTCTGCCTCTCCTAGAGCGAAATGCAGATGCCCCACGCCGCCCGCCCCGCCTTGCCCGCCCGGGTCCCCGACGACACCCGCGTCTATGCGGTGGGGGACATCCACGGCCGGCTGGACCTTTTGGAACGGCTGCTGGGGCGCATGGCCGAGGATTGCGCCCGCGGCCGCCCGCGCCGGGTGGCGGTGGTCTTTCTGGGCGATTACGTGGACCGCGGCCCCAATTCGCGGCTGGTGGTCGAACGGCTGATGCACGGCGCCCCCCAGGGCGGCCCGCTGGCCGACGCGGAATGGATCTGCCTCAAGGGCAATCACGAGGATTACATGGTCCGCTTCGCCGACGACGCCCAATTGGGCGCCGCCTGGTGCCTGAACGGCGGCTACGAGACCCTGCGCTCCTATGCCGGCGAGTTGCCGGAGCGGATGGGCGGCGACATGCAGGCGCTGCACCTGCTGCTGGGCCGCACGCTGCCGCCCCAGCACCTGCGCTTCCTGTCCCGGCTGCCGCTGATGCACCGCGAGGGCGATTACGTCTTCGTCCATGCCGGCATCCGCCCCGGCGTGCCGCTGGAGGAACAGGAAGCCCGCGACCTGATGTGGATCCGCGACGAATTCCTCTACGACCAGCGCTCGGCCGATTTCGTGGTGGTGCACGGCCACACCCCCTGCCCCACCCCGGACGTGCGGCCGCACCGCATCGGCATCGACACCGGCGCCTACTATTCCGGGCACCTGACCGCGCTGGTGCTGGAAGGAGCCGACAAACGCTTCCTGGTGAGCTGAGGATCATCCTTGCGCCCTATCGCGCACGCCAATTTGCTTGCATCACCCGCTGGCCTAAGGTAACGCACCCGCAGGCTTCCCACAGGGTGTGACATGACCGAAATCTCGGCGCTGGTGGAACGGGTGGAAAAGTTGAAGGGCACGTCGGTGCTGTGCATCGGCGACGCCATGCTGGACCGTTTCGTCTACGGCTCGGTGGACCGCATCTCGCCCGAGGCGCCCATCCCGGTGCTGTGCATGGAGCGCGAGGACGCCATGCTGGGCGGCGCCGGCAACGTGGTGCGCAACCTGGTGGCGCTGGGCGCGCATCCCGCCTTTGTCGCGGTGGTGGGCGACGACGAGGCCGGCCGCGAAGTCGGCCGGCTGCTGGGCGAGCACGACAGCATCGACCCCTGCCTGGTGATCGAACCCGACCGCCAGACCACCATCAAGACCCGCTTTTTCGCCAGTTCCCAGCAATTGCTGCGCGCCGACCGCGAAACCCGCGCGCCCCTGGCGGAGCTGAGCCGCACCCAGGTGCTGGCCCGCGCCGACGGGCTGATCGCCAAGGCCGGCGTGGTGGTGCTGTCCGATTACGGCAAGGGCGTGCTGGCGCCGCCGGTGGTGGGCGAGTTGATCGCCCGCGCCCGCGCCATGGGCAAGAAGGTGGTGGTCGATCCCAAGGGCACCGACTACACCCGCTATCGCGGCGCCACCCTGCTGACCCCCAACCGCAAGGAACTGCACGAGGCCACCGGCATGGCGGTGGACAGCAACGGGGCGGTGGTCGCCGCCGCGCGCGCGCTGATCGACGGCTGCGGGGTCGAGGCGGTGCTGGTCACCCGCAGCCAGGACGGCATGAGCCTGATCACCGCCAAGGGCGAGGTGCATCACCTGCCGGCGGAAGCGCGCGAGGTGTTCGACGTCTCGGGCGCCGGCGACACCGTGGTCGCCACCCTGTCGGCCGCCATCGCCTCGGGCGCCGGCCTGTTGGAGGCGGCGCGCATCGCCAACGTGGCCGCCGGCATCGTGGTGGGCAAGGTGGGCACCGCCGTGGCCTATGCCGCCGAGGTGGTCAGCGCGCTGCACCATGACGAGATCCTGCACGCCGAAACCAAGGTGGTCGGGCTGGAAGCGGCCACGGACATGGTGGAGCGCTGGCGCCGCAAGGGCTGCAAGGTGGGCTTCACCAACGGCTGCTTCGACCTGCTGCATCCCGGCCACATCTCGCTGCTGACCCAGGCCAAGGGCAGTTGCGACCGCCTGGTGGTCGGCCTCAACTCGGATGCCTCGGTCCAGCGCCTCAAGGGTCCGACCCGGCCGGTGCAGTCGGAAACCTCGCGCGCGACCGTGCTGGCCTCGCTGGCCTCGGTGGATATGGTGGTCATCTTCGGCGAGGACACGCCGCTGGACCTGATCCGCGCGCTCAAGCCCGACGTGCTGGTCAAGGGGGCGGATTACACCGTTGAAACCGTGGTGGGCGCCGCCGACGTCATGGGCTGGGGCGGGCGCGTCGTGCTGGCCAATCTGGTGGACGGGCAAAGCACCACCAACACCATCAAGAGGATGACGTCGTGATGGCCGACTATCCGCACCTGACCCAACTGGGCCAGAAATCCGATCTGCCGTCCAACCCGGACGAGGCGGTGCTGGAGACCGTGCCCAACCCCCATCCGGGCACCCTTTACCTGGTGCGCTTCGCCGCGCCGGAATTCACCTCGCTGTGCCCCATCACCGGCCAGCCCGATTTCGCCCACATCGTCATCGATTACGTGCCCGACGAGACGCTGGTGGAATCCAAGTCGCTCAAGCTGTTCCTGGGGTCGTTCCGCAACCACGGCGCCTTTCACGAGGCGTGCACGGTGGGCATCGCCAAGCGCCTGGTCGATGCGCTGTCGCCCATCTGGCTGCGCATCGGCGGCTATTGGTATCCGCGCGGCGGCATCCCCATCGACGTGTTCTGGCAGACCGGCGAGCCGCCCCAGGGCCTGTTCCTGCCCGACCAGGGCGTGCCCACCTATCGCGGGCGCGGCTGATCCAGCGCCACGGATGGGCACGGATGAACACGGATGAGGTTTCGGCCTCATTATCCGTGTTCATCCGTGTCCGTCCGTGTCTTTAATTCCCCATGCCTCCCTCTCCGAAAGACCGCATCCGCGCCAAGGCGCTTGAGCTGGGTTTCGACGCCGTCGGCTTCGCCCCCGCCGATGGCGACTGGAGCGCCGCGCTGGACGCGTTCGTGGCCGAGGGCCGCCACGGCACCATGGCGTGGATGGAGGAACGGCGCGAACAGCGCGCTGCGCCCAAGGGCCTGTGGCCGGCGGTGCGGTCGGTGGTGGTGCTGGGCAGCAATTACGCGCCCCACGGCGAGGCGCTGGCCACCCTGGCCCATCGCGATCGCGGCCATGTCAGCGTCTATGCCCGCAACAAGGACTATCACGACCTGATGAAACGGCGCCTCAAGGCGCTGGGCCGCTGGATGGTGGAAAGCTTCGGCGGCGAGCTTAAGGTGTTCGTTGATACCGCCCCGGTGATGGAAAAGCCGCTGGCGGCGCAGTCGGGCGTCGGCTGGCAGGGGCGGCACAGCAACGTGGTGTCGCGCCGCTTCGGATCGTGGCTGTTCCTGTCGGAAATCTACACCACCCTGGACCTGCCGCCCGATCCGCCGGAACCCGACCATTGCGGCCGCTGCACCCGCTGCCGCGACGCCTGCCCCACCGGCGCCATCGACGCGCTGGGCCGGGTCGATGGCCGGCGCTGCATCAGCTACCTGACCATCGAGCACAAAGGCCCCATCCCCGAGGAGCTGCGCCCGTTGATGGGGAACCGCATCTACGGCTGCGACGATTGCATGGCGGCCTGTCCGTGGGACAAGTTCGCACCACCTACGCGCGAAGACGACTTTCTGCCGCGCATCGAGCTGACCGCGCCACGCCTGGCCGATCTGGCGGCGCTGGACGATGCGGGCTTCCGCGAGGTGTTCGCCGGCTCGGCCATCAAGCGCATCGGCCGCGACCGCATGGTGCGCAACGTGCTGGTGGCCATCGGCAACAGCGGCGACGCCCGCCTGGCGGACTGCGCCCGGGCGCTGGCGGATGATCCCTCGGCCGAGGTCGCCGACGCCGCCCGCTGGGCCGTCACCCGGCTTTCAGGCGAGAGCGGGTAGAAATACGCCATCCACTTGCCCGCTGAGGTAGCATATGCCGGAAACACGACGGGGTGGCCGCTGGCCACCCCGTCGTGTTGGCATCCACTGCCGTCTGGAAAGCGCGTTATTCCGAGGCCAAGGCCCGGGCCAACTGCGACAATGCTTCCTGGTGCTTCTCGTTCGAGATGCTGGAGAAGTTGCGCGCGAGCTCCAGGCACATGCGCTGCCGAGCGGTCAGATCGGTGGCGCGTTCGCTGTCCAGCCCTTCGAAGAAGTAGCTGACCGGAACACCCAGCACCTGGGCGATCTCGTACAGGCGGCCGGCCGAAATGCGATTGATGCCGCGCTCGTACTTGTGCGCCTGCTGATAGGTGACGCCGATCAGGTCGGCCATCTGCTGCTGGGACAGACCCAGCATGATGCGACGTTCGCGGATACGCGCGCCGACATGCCGGTCGGTGTCGTTGGCACGATTAGTCGGCCGCACGGGCTTGTCTTCAGTCTTGGCAGTCATTGTTCTCGGCTGAATCTGAGTGTGATCAACGTATCTGCGGGTGTCATCCGCTGTATCAGGCATGGCTACCTTTCCCTGTCCATAGTCGGAATTCATAAACGAGGCAACCCGTATTATTAATTCATTGCGCCCTGATATATAACACTCTAGAGACACTCTAATGTGTTGATTTGATATCTAGTTGATATTTACACCCAGGAATAACAACCTGGGCGCTCATACCTAAGTTGCAAACGCCCCAGTTGCTGCATGAACAGTTCATGTTTTTGCGGTTGCTCAGGGCGTCACGCTGTCCTCACGGCTGGTATATGCATCTGCCGTGGCGGTAATACCAGTGTGGAGAACCGAAATCGGAAGGCTAATCGGCGCCCGTTAATTGCGCCAAAGCCACCCCAAAGCGCTATTTTCTAACGCTTCCCTGGCTATGTGAGCGCTGGATTAAATCTTGGTAATGCGGGGGCCGTCAGACGGTCAGATCGACCGCGCGCCCCGACGACAGCCGGGGAAAGGAGGGCGACAGGATTTCCCCCGCCATGCTTTCGCCCGTCATCACCGCGCCGGCGGTCCGGGCATAGGCACGCACCCCGGCCGCCTGGGCCTGGGACGCGGACTCGGCCTGCTCGGCCTCGGGCTGGGCGAACATGCGGGCCAGGAACGAGGTGAAGGCGCCGACAAGGCCGAAGCCGCCCCGCCCCCAGCCGCCGGTGACCGGCCCCTGTCCGCCCCCGGATCGCGACTCGTCGGCATCGGTGTCGTCGGCCCGGGTTTTCCTTGCCGCCGCCTGTTCGGCGGCGTCGCGTTCCGCCACCTGGAAGCGCTGGCGGGTGGGGTCGATGGGACGGACCGGAATGGTCATGACCAGCCGGTCGGCCTGGGCATAGGCGCCCGCCGCACTGATCTGGCTGGTAGACAATCCGCTATCGCTCACCGCACGCCCCGCAGCGGGTGGTTGTGAGGGAACAGTTTACGGGCGCACGGGGCATTCGCGCAACAGGACGATCCGCCTGTGCCCGACAACGCCGGCGGGCACAGGCGGCCAGGGGCGAATGCCTCGTCGGGCCTACTTCTTCTTGGACAGCTCGGCCAATTGGCTTTGCAGTTGATTGATCTTGGCCTGCAACTCGTCCAGACGCGGCTCGCCGCCGGCCGGATGGGCGCCCGGATGAACGCCCGGCTGGCCGGGCAGCGGCGCGCCGTCCGGGCCGTGGGGATAGAAGGGCGAGAACATCTTCAGCGCGCTTTCGAAGAACGCCATGTTCTGCTTGCCCATTTCCTCGAAAGGATTGAACGGGAACAATCCGTCCAGGGCGTTCTGCATGTATTGGCGCATCTGCTGTTCGTTGCGCTGGAAGCTGGACATGGAATATTCCAGATAGCGCGGCACCAGACCGCCCAGGGAATCGCCGTAAAAGCCGATGATCTGGCGCAGGAAACTGATGGGCAGCAGGTTCTGGCCGCCCTTGCCCTCTTCCTCGACGATGATCTGCGTCAGCACCGAACGGGTGATGTCCTCGCCGGTCTTGGCGTCGTAGACCACGAAATCGGCGCCGTCCTTAACCATCTGCGCCAGATGGTCCAGCGTCACATAGCTGGAGGTGGCGGTGTTATAGAGACGGCGGTTGGCGTATTTCTTGATGGTGATCGGCGCCTGGCTGGCAGCGGTCTTGGCTTCGGACATCTTGGCGTCGCTTCCGTTTTCGGCTTATGGATTTTGATGCTATCAGCTTTTCCGCACTCGCGGGGATTGGCAACAGATTTTTAACGGCATCGCAACAGAACCGGCCGTTCCCGCCCTGGTCAAGCACCCAGTCGAGGAGTATGCTTTCGCCATGTCTGAAGCGCCGCCGGATTTCACATCGCTTGCGCGCCGCTACCTGGACCTGTGGCAGGACCAGGTGAACGCCATGGCGAACGATCCGGCGCTTGCGGATGCGCTGGCCCGCGGCGTCGCCATGATGTCGCAGGTGCCCTCGGCGATCCTGCAGGCGGCCGCCGCCGGCGCGGCAAGCCCCGTCAACCAGGCGCGAGCAGCCGATGCCGGATCGTCTTCCGCCCCGCCAGACACCCCCCCAGGCCAGCCTGCGGCCGGGACCGCGGCCGCTGCCGCTGCATCTGGCGGCGCATGCCGCGACGATGATGGGATCGCACGCCGCCTTGCCGCTTTGGAGGAACGGGTCGCTGCCCTGGAGGCCCGACTTGGCGACGGAGGCGGAAAACCTGCGCCGAAGCCTGGACGCGGCCGGACCCGACGCGTGGACTGAGCTGGGCCGGGCCGTGGCCGCCGAGGGGTTGGCCCGGCACGAGCAGATGCTGGCCGGCATCGCCGCCTATCGCCGCCATTCCTATGCCCGCGACCTGCCGCCGCCGCCCGTGATCTGGCGCCAGGGCACCACCCGGGTGCTGGACTACCGCATCCCCGGCGCCGCTGGCGGACGCCCGGTGCTGGTGGTGCCGTCGCTGGTCAACCGCGCCTATATCCTGGACCTCACCGCCCGGCGCAGCCTGATGCGCGACATGGCCGCGCGCGGGCTGGCGCCGTTCCTGGTCGATTGGGATGCGCCGGGCGCGGACGAGATGGCCTTCGGGCTGGACGAATATATCGCCCGGCTGGGTCACATCCGCGACTTCATCGCCGCCCGCTGCCTGCAGCCGGTCGTGCTGATGGGCTATTGCATGGGCGGCAACCTGGCCCTGGCCCTGGCCGCCACCCGGCCGGAAGGCGTGGCCGCGCTGGCGCTGGTGGCGACACCGTGGGACTTTCACGCCGGCCGCGCCAGTCAGGCCGCCCAGGTCAGGGCGCTGGCCGAGCCGCTGGCGGCGCTGCTGGACGGCGCCGGCTGCCTGCCGGCGGACATGCTCAACGCCATGTTCGCCAGCCTGGACCCCGGGCTGGTCGCCCGCAAGTTCGCCGCTTTCGCCCGCTTCAAGCGCCGCAGCGCGCGGGCGCGCGACTTCGTGGCGCTGGAGGACTGGGTCAATGACGGCGTCCCCCTGGCCGGAACGGTGGCCCGCCAATGCCTGTTCGGCTGGTATGGCGACAACACCCCGGCCAAAGGTCATTGGCACATCGGCGGATTGCCCATCTTGCCGGAAAGAGTGACAGTTCCTACCCTCGTCGTGCTGCCCGAAAGGGATCGCATCGTCCCTCCCGAGTCGGCGGAGCCGCTGGCCCGGGCCATCCCGGGGGCGGAGACCATGCGGGTACGGGGCGGGCATGTGGGCATGTTGCTGGCGTCGAGGGCGCGGACCGAGGTCTACGCCCCCCTCGCCAGGTGGTTGATGCGCGCCGGCCTGCACTAGGCGCTTTGTTGATCGTGCGGGCTGCGCAGGTGCGAAATTTGTGGTAAGTTCGGATGAAAATGCCGCAATGAACGGAATAGTGTCCAAGCAAGGAGCATAATTTTATGACCGATATCGTTATCGTCGCCGCCACCCGCACTCCGGTCGGTTCGTTCAGCGGCTCGCTTTCCGGCTATCAGGCGGCGCAGCTGGGCGAGATCGTCATCCGCGAAGTGCTGGCCCGGGCCGGCGTCGATGCCGCCGAGGTGGACGAGGTCGTGATGGGCCAGATCCTGACCGCCGGCAACGGCATGAACCCCGCGCGCCAGGCCGCCCTGAATGCCGGCCTGTCCGTCGAGTCCACCGCCATGACCATCAATCAGGTGTGCGGTTCGGGCCTGCGCGCGGTCGCGCTGGGCATGCAGGCCATCCTGGCCGGCGATTCCAAGATCGTCATCGCCGGCGGCCAGGAGAGCATGACCAATTCGCAGCATGCCGGCTTCCTGCGCGGCGGCGTGAAGATGGGTCCGATGAGCTTCGTCGACACCATGATCAACGACGGCCTGACCGACGTCTTCAACAAGTACCACATGGGCATCACCGCCGAGAACGTGGCCAAGGAATTCCAGATCACCCGCGAGGAGCAGGACGCCTTCGCCGTCGCCTCGCAGAACAAGGCCGAGGCCGCCGTCAAGTCCGGCCGCTTCAAGGACGAGATCGTCCCGGTCAAGATCGTGGTGAAGAAGGAAGAAAAGCTGTTCGACACCGACGAGTACGTCCGCTTCGGCGCCTCGGTCGATGCCATGGCCAAGCTCAAGCCCGCGTTTGCCAAGGACGGCACCGTAACCGCCGGCAACGCCTCGGGCATCAATGACGGCGCCGCCGTGGTCATGCTGATGACCGCCGACGAGGCGGCCAAGCGCGGCCTCAAGCCGCTGGCCCGCATCGCCAGCTGGGCGACCGCCGGCCTGGACCCCAAGATCATGGGCTGCGGCCCGATCCCGGCGTCCAAGAAGGCGCTGGAGAAGGCCGGCTGGAACCACCAGGACCTGGACCTGATCGAAGCCAACGAGGCGTTCGCCGCCCAGGCCATCGCCGTCAACAAGGGCCTGGGCTGGGACACCGCCAAGGTCAACGTGAACGGCGGCGCCATCGCCATCGGCCATCCCATCGGCGCCTCGGGCTGCCGCGTGCTGGTCAGCCTGCTGCATGAAATGGCCAAGCGCGACGCCAAGAAGGGCCTGGCCACCCTGTGCATCGGCGGCGGCATGGGCATCGCGCTGTGCGTCGAGCGCTAAGGGGCATCTGAACATCCAAGGCCCCCAAGGGCCCAAATAAGATACGGGGAGCCCGGACCCGCCCGCGGGCTCCCCGGACTAACCAACGGGTGGAAACGAAACAGGCCGGGCAAAACCGGCCACCAGGAAAACAGGAGATCATCATGGGTCGTGTTGCAGTTGTGACCGGTGGCACCCGCGGCATCGGCCGCGCCATCTCGGTGGCGCTGAAGAACGCGGGTTACCGCGTCGCCGCCAATTATTTCGGCAATGTCGAGGCCGCCCGCCAGTTCACCGAGGAAACCGGCATCCCCGCCTATCGCTGGGACGTCTCGAACTACGCCGAGTGCGAAGCGGCGATCGCCAAGATCACCGCCGAGATCGGCCCCATCGAGATCGTGGTCAACAACGCCGGCATCACCCGTGACGCCACCCTGCATCGGATGAGCTATCAGATGTGGGAAGAGGTCATCCACACCAACCTGACCAGCTGCTTCAACATGGCGCGTCTGGTGATCGATTCCATGCGCGAGCGCGGCTTCGGCCGTATCGTCAACATCGGCTCGATCAACGGCCAGGCCGGCCAGTACGGGCAGGTCAACTATGCCGCCGCCAAGTCGGGCATCCACGGCTTCACCAAGGCCCTGGCCCAGGAAGGTGCCGCCAAGGGCATCACCGTGAACGCCATCGCACCGGGCTATGTGGACACCGACATGGTGCGCGCCGTGCCGCCGGCCGTTCTGGAAAAGATCATCGCCAAGATCCCGGTGGGCCGTCTGGGCCGCGCCGACGACATCGCGCGCTGCGTCATGTTCCTGATCGCCGACGAAGCCGACTTCATCACCGGTTCGACGGTGTCGGTCAACGGCGGCCAGCACATGTACTAAGCCGTTCCCGCAAGGGAAGCGCAAAGGGGCGGAAGGCGACTTCCGCCCCTTTTTCTTGCGCGCGTCCGGCAGGACGGCGGCCAGGCACAAAACCAGATGATCACGCGTCCTATCCGACGCCCGATGGCCTAACGCCGTTCGATCACCGTGATGGTGCCCTGGCGGTCGCACGCTTCGCCCTGGCATTCCCAGGCCGGGTCCAGCCAGATGCGCTCCCAGGCGAAGCCCTTGCCGCCGGTGGCGCGCCGCAGGGCCTCGGCCCGCTTGCGGGCCAGGGCCGCGTCGCCGCCCGCGCGCACCCACAGCAACTGCACCCCCGGGGCAGCGCGCCATTCCCGCGTCAGCATGTGAAGCGCCAGCGCCTGGGCCGCGTCCAGTTGGGAGGAATCGGGCAGAAAGGTCACCGTGACCCGCATGCCCGGCACCCCGGCGGCGCGGTTGGCGGCGGCGCGCGTGCGGCCATGGCGGTCGGTCAGGGTCAGGTCGGCGGCCTCCTCGCGCGGGGGCGGGCGATGGACCGTCAGGTTGGCGGCGGCGGCCTCGACCGCGGGCAGTTCGGCATGGGCAACGGGCGACGCCAGCAGCAGCGCCACCAACAGGGCCGCCGCCCGCACGGTCATGGCCCGATCGCCTGGCGCAGCCGCTTCAGGCAGGCGTCGCGGTCGGGGCGGTAATCCTTGGCCTCCCACCATTCCTCGACCCGGGCCAGCACCTCGCCGATGGCGGGGCCGCGCGGCACCCCCAGCGCCAGGGCGTCGGCGCCGCGCACCGGCAATTGCACCGGCTGCCAGCCATCGGCCAGGTCCAGCAGGCGAACCCATTGCGCGGTGCCGGCGGCGCTGGGCCGCGCCTCCAGCGCCCGTTCGATGGCCCACCGCGTCAGCACCAGATCGCGGAACACATCGGCACCCACCCGGCGCAGGGCGCGCCGCGCCGCGGCGTCGTCCATGTCGCGCGCCACCTGGACCTTGGGCGCCACGATGGCCGACAGCCGCGCGGTCTGCGCGGTGGACAGCTTCAGCCGCTCGCCCAACGCGTCCACGCCGGCGGCGTCGGTGGACAGCAGGATGCCCAGCCGGCGGATGGCGTCCACCCCCACATGGGGGCGCACCAGCGCGCGGCTCTCCAACCAGGTCAGCACCTTGAGCGGCCCGAAATCGTGCGCCTCGGGCAGGATATGGGCAAGGATGCCCTGGCCGTGCATGACGATGAGCACGGTGGCCGGGTCGGGCGCCTGCAACAGGCGGATCAGCTCGCCCGCCACCCGTTCGCCCGACAGGTGGACCAGTTCGGGCGCCATGCGGCGGCAGGCGGCCAGCGCCGCCGCATCCATGGGCGGGCGGCCGTAATGGGCGAAGAAGCGGAAGAAGCGCAGCAGGCGCAGCACGTCCTCCTCGATCCGGCGCATGGGATCGCCGACGAAGCGCACCGCGCCAGCGCCCAGATCGGCCAGGCCGTTGAACGGGTCGTAGATGCGCCCCTGGGGATCGGCGCACATGGCATTCATGGTGAAATCGCGCCGCGCCGCATCGGCGGTCCAGTCGTCGGTGAAGGCCACGCGGGCATGGCGGCCGAAGGTCTGGACGTCCTCGCGCAGAGTGGTGATCTCGTAATGGGCCTTGCCGATCACGGCGGTCACCGTGCCGTGGGCGATGCCGGTGGGAATGGCGCGGATGCCCGCCCTTTGCAGCAGCTCCATCACCCGTTCCGGCGCGTCGTGGGTGGCGATGTCGATGTCCTTGATGGGCCGGTGCAGCACCGAATCGCGCACGCAGCCGCCGACGAACCGCACGTCCGCGCCGTCGGCGGTCAGCGCCGCCACCACCGCGCGGGTCTCGGGCGCCTCCATCCACGGCTGCGGCGGCAACTGGCCCAACGGGTCGGTACTTCCCGGAACTGGCCGCATCAACCCGCACCCAGCACTTCGGACAGATTGACCAGGATGCCGGCGGTCGCCCCCCAGATCACCCGCTGTTCCCAAGTCATGGACCAGAACGGCCGGTGACGGCCCTCCACCACCACGCGGTTCAGCTTGTGGTTCTCGGGGTCGAGCAGGAATTGCAGCGGCACCTCGAACACTTCGGCCACCTCGAACGGATCGGGCGACACGGCGAAAGGCGGCTCCACCACCCCCACCACCGGGGTGATGGCGAAGCCAGTGCCGGTGATGTAGGTGTCCAGCCGCCCCAGCACGGTGACCCGCTCGCGCGACAGGCCCACCTCCTCCTCGGTCTCGCGCAGGGCGGCGATGACGTGGTCGCCGCCGTCGGCCTCCTCCAGCCGGCCGCCGGGAAAGCTGATCTGGCCGGGATGGTGGGCCAGATGGTCCGTGCGCTGGGTCAGCAGCACGGTCATGCCGTCGTCATGCTCCACCAGCGGCACCAGCACGGCGGCCGGGGTCGGCGGACGGTCGAGCGCCAGCCGGCCCGGCCGCGTCTCGGACACGGGACCGTCGATGCGCGCCTCGAGCATGGCGTCGCCGCGCCCGGCCGGATCGTATCCGGCGGCCAGCAGGTCGATGATTCGCTGACGGGTCAGGCGGGATCGTCCAGCCGCCCCAGGGGAAAGAAGGTTCCGCTGCTCCATAGGCCGTACAGTTCTTCTCCGTCCACCTTTTCCTCGAAGCCCTGCGCCACCAGTTCATAGTACACGGAACGGGTCAGACGTGCCTCCAGCCCGTCGCGCACGTGGACATAGGGTATGGGCTCACCCGTTTCGCCGCATTCCGCGATCCGAAGGCCGTGGGCGGCATCCACCGTCACAAGCTCGTCCATGTTGGTGCGAAAGCTGATCACCTTGTCCCGCCCGCAACCGCAGGAGAACATTTCCACCGCGATGAAAGGCACGTCGTCCACCCGGATGGTGCCCATCTCCTCGGGCGTCACCAGCCAGTACGAACCGTCGCCGCGCCGTTCCAGCACCGACGCGAACAGGCAGACCATCTCTTTGCGGTCGATCGGCGAGCCGTGGTAAAACCAACGCCCGCTCCGATCGATCCGAAGGCCAAGGTCGCCGCAATCGGTCGGCCCGCGGGCACGGCCCCCGGCGGTAGCGTCGGCGCGGGTCTGAGGCATGGTCGCCAAATCTGTCACCTCCAATGCGCGGCAAGCCCAACACAAACGTTTGTTTTTTGCGCCAGATTTCAACCGGCAGCCCGGAGCGCAGCCCGTGAAACCCATGACCGGCCTTGACCCCAACCACGCCCATATGGACATGCCCGACCCGAACGTCATCGTCCAGGCGGCCGAAAGCCTGAGTGCGCGCATGAACATCGCCCGCGAGGCGGTCGGCAGGGTGATCTTCGGCCAGGACCGGGTTATCGATGAAAGTCTTATCACGCTGCTGGCGGGGGGTCACGCCCTGTTGATCGGCGTTCCCGGCCTGGCCAAGACGCGGCTGGTCCAGACGCTGGGCGTGGTGCTGGGCCTGGACGACCGCCGGGTGCAGTTCACCCCCGACCTGATGCCCGCCGACATCCTGGGCTCCGAGGTGCTGGAGGAATCGGCCACGGGGGCGCGCTCGTTCCGCTTCATCCAGGGGCCGGTGTTCAGCCAGTTGCTGATGGCCGACGAGATCAACCGCGCCAGCCCGCGCACGCAATCGGCGCTGTTGCAGGCCATGCAGGAGCACAAGGTGTCCATCGCCGGGGCCTATCACCCCCTGCCGGCGCCGTTCCACGTGCTGGCGACGCAGAACCCGCTGGAGCAGGAGGGCACCTATCCGCTGCCCGAGGCGCAGTTGGACCGCTTCCTGATGCAGATCGACGTGGGCTATCCCGACCACGAGGCCGAGCGCCGCATGCTGATCGCCACCACCGGCGCGGACGAGGCCGCCCCCGTGGCGGTGATGGACGCCGCCGAGCTGCTGGCCGCGCAGAAGCTGGTCCGCCGCATCCCGGTGGGCGAGGCGGTGGTGGACGCCATCCTGGCGCTGGTGCGCGCCGGCCGGCCGGAAACCTCGCCGCTGGATCCGGTGCGCCGCTTCGTCGCCTGGGGACCGGGGCCGCGCGCCGCCCAGGCGCTGATGCTGGCGGCCCGCGCCCGCGCGCTGCTGGAGGGCCGCCTGTCGCCGTCGCTGGACGACGTGCTGGCCCTGGCCCCGCCCATCCTGCGCCACCGCATGGCGCTGACCTTTGCCGCCCGCGCCGACGGCGTGACGGTGGACCGCATCATCGCCCAGTTGCTCGAGGTGGTGGCGTGACCCAGCGCGAGGGCCAGGCGCAGGACCTTGCCTCGCGGCTGCCGCCGCTTCTTCTGGCCGCCGAACGGGTCGCCGCCACGGTGGCCGGCGGCGCCCACGGCCGCCGCCGGGCCGGCGTGGGCGAAACCTTCTGGCAGTTCCGTCCCGCCGGGCCGGGCGATTCGCTGGGCGCCATCGACTGGCGCCAGTCGGCCCGCGCCCAGGGGCTGTTCGTGCGCGAGACCGAATGGGCGGCGGCCCAGGTGGTGGGGCTGTGGCGTGACGATTCGCCGTCGATGGCGTGGCGGTCCGCCGACACTCTGCCGGAAAAGCGCGAGCGCGCCGAATTGCTGGTGCTGGCGCTGGCGGCGCTGCTGCTGAAGGCGGGCGAGCGGGTGGCGCTGCTGTCGGGGGCCCTGCCGCCGACCACGGGCGGCGCCGCGCTGCACCGGCTGGCCTTGGCGCTGGCCCAGGATGACGCCGCGCTGCCGCCGGCCGGCCGGCTGCCGCGCCATGCCGAACGGGTGCTGGTGGGCGATTTCCTGATCCCGCTGCCGCAACTGGCCGAGGCGTTGCGCGCCCTGGCGGCCGAGGGCGGCGGCGGGCATCTGGTGCAGGTTCTCGACCCGGCCGAGGAAAGCCTGCCCTATGACGGCCGCATCCGCTTCGCCGGGCTGGAGGACGAAGGCGAGATGCTGGTCCGCCGGGCCGAGGACGTGCGCGCCGCCTATGTCCGCCAACTGGCCGCCCATCGCGACGGGCTGGCCGCACTGGCCCGCTCGCTGGGCTGGAGCTTCACCATCCACCATACCGATCAGCCGCCCCAGGCGGCATTGCTGGCGCTGCACGGGCGGCTGTCGTCGCCGCGCGCGGGACGGCGGTGATGCTGGGACTGGGGCCGCTGGCCTTTGCCACCCCGTGGGCGCTGGCCGCCGCCGGCCTGCTGCCGGTGCTGTGGTGGCTGTTGCGGGTGATCCCGCCGTCGCCGCGCCGGGTGGCGTTCCCGGCCATCCGCCTGCTGTTTGGGCTTGAGGGGCGCGAGGACGAAGCGGCCCGGACGCCGTGGTGGGTGCTGCTGCTGCGGCTGGTGCTGGTCTTGCTGGTGATCCTGGCCGCCGCCGGGCCGGTGCTGAACCCGTCCAGCCCGCTGGCGGCCAATGGCGGCCCGCTGGTCCTGGTGGTGGACGACGGCTGGGCCGCCGCCCGCGACTGGGCGGCGCGCCGCGCCTTTCTGGACGGCGAACTGGCGCGGGCGGAACGCGCCGGCCGGCCGGTGGTGCTGCTGCCCACCGCGCCGCCCGCCGATGGCGGCCCGGTCGAGGCCAGCCGGATGATGAGCGCCGCCCAGGCCCGCCCCCTGGTGGCGGCGCTGGCGCCCAAGCCGTGGCCCACCGACCGCGCGGCCGCGCGCGAGGCGGTCAAGGCCATCCCACGCGACCGGGTGGCCAGCGTGGTATGGCTGGCCGACGGCATCGACGACGGCCATGGGCTGGAACTGGCCCGCACGCTGCAAACCCTGGGCGGCGGGGTCGAGATGGTGGCGGGACAAAGCGGCCGCATGGTGCTGCCGCCGGCCGAGACGGCGGCGCGCGACCGCGTCGATGTGACGGTCAGGCGCCCCGGTGGCGGCACGGAACCGCTGGCGGTGCGCGCGCTGGACGCGTCGGGCCGCGTGCTGACCCGCGCCGAGGCCATGCTGGAGGCCGGCCGGAGCGAGGCCCAAATCAGCCTGCGGCTGCCGGCCGAATGGCGCAACCGCCTGGCCCGCATCGATATCGAGGGCGAAGCCGGCGCCGCCTCCACCGTGCTGCTGGACGAACGCTGGCGCCGTCGTCCGGTGGGGCTGGCGGGCGACGATGCCGGCGGGGCGTCGCTGCTGTCGCAGATGACCTATGTGGAGCGTGCCCTGGCCCCCGGCGCCGACCTCAAGCGGGGCGACATCGGGGAATTGCTGGGCGGCGAGATGTCGGTGCTGATGGTGGGCGACCTGCCGGCCGTGCTGAGCACCACCGCCGAGCGCCTGGGCGCCTGGGTCGAACGGGGCGGCGTGCTGGTCCGCTTCGCCGGGCCGCTTTTGGCCCAGGCGGCGGCGACGCCGGGCGCCGATCCGCTGTTGCCGGTGCGGCTGCGCAGCGGCGGCCGTTCGCTGGGCGGCGCCATGAGCTGGACCACGCCGCAGGGGCTGGCGCCCTTTGCCGCCGACAGCCCGTTCGCGGGGTTGGCCGTGCCCGCCGAAGTCACCGTCACCGCCCAGGTGCTGGCCGAACCCACGCTGGACTTGGTCGAACATACCTGGGCGCGGCTGGCCGACGGCACGCCGCTGGTGACCGGGGCGCGGCGCGGCAACGGCTGGGTGGTGCTGGTCCACACCAGCGCCAACACCGCGTGGAGCAATCTGGCGCTGTCCGGCCTGTTCGTGGACATGCTGAAACGGTTGGTCGATCTGTCGGCCGGTACCGGCGCTAGGGGCGCGGCCGGGCCACTGCCGCCCGCCCGCGTGCTGGACGGTTTCGGCCGGCTGGTCCATCCCGGCGCGGCGGCCATCGCCCTGCCCGCCGAAGGCGGCGCCGTCGCCCCCGGCCCCCGCCACCCCCCCGGCCTCTACGGCGAGGGCGGCGGCACCGTGGCACTGAACCTTGCGC
>JAFAAW010000021.1 GCA_023426365.1 Pseudomonadota bacterium | reverse complement strand
GCACAGAGGAACCGCCATGGACAGCCAGACCGCATCGCCGCCCGCCTCGTGGAGTGCCGCCGTCAAGCGCCATGCCCGCGAGCATCTGGTCACCACCCGCGGGCTGGTGCTGGCGCTGGCGGTGGTCGCCCTGCTGCTGGGCCAGGGCGTGGTGCGTGCGCTGGCCGGCGACGAGATCGCCTTGCGCGCCGCCCTGCTGGGCGGCTTCGCCGGCTTTGCCACCACCACCCTGGGGGCCTTGCCGGCGCTGGTGGTGCGCGGCATCGCCCAGCGCACGCAGGACAGCCTGCTGGGGCTGGCGGCGGGCATGATGCTGGCGGCCAGCGCCTTTTCGCTCCTGCTGCCGGGGCTGGAGGCGGGGGCGGAAATCCTTGGCCACAAGGGGCTGGGCGCCGCCGTGGTGGTGCTGGGCATGGCGGTGGGCGTGGCGCTGATGCTGGGTCTGGACGAGTTCACCCCGCACGAGCACGACAGCACCGGGCCGTGCGGCGCCGGCCACGAGCGCTGCGGCCGCGTGTGGCTGTTCGTGTTCGCCATCGCGCTGCATAACCTGCCCGAGGGCATGGCCATCGGCGTCAGCTTCGCCGGCAACGACTTGTCGGTGGGCCTGCCGCTGACCACCGCCATCGCGCTCCAGGATATTCCCGAAGGGCTGGCGGTGGCGCTGGCCCTGCGGGCCGCCGGCTTCAAGGCGGGCACGGCGGTGCTGGTGGCCGGGCTGAGCGGCATCCTCGAACCCCTGGGCGCGCTGTTGGGCGTCAGCCTGTCCAGCGGCCTGGCGGTGGCCTATCCGGCCGGGCTGGGGCTGGCGGCGGGGGCCATGATCTTCGTGGTCTCGCACGAGGTGATCCCGGAGACCCACCGCAACGGCCACCAGACCCCGGCCACCCTGGGGCTGATGGCCGGCTTCGCGCTGATGATGGTGCTGGACACCACCCTGGGATAGAGCATTTCGGCGCCTGACGGGGTCCGGGGCACCATGCGACAAGCCCGCGCGGGCCTGTGCCGCCCCCGCAGGCGGCGCCCGGCGAGGGCAAAATTTACAAGCGGTAGACCGTCATGCCCATTTTGGGCATCACGGTCTAATCGTCCAGGATCGAAACGTAGGCCCAGATATTCTGCCAGTCCTGTTCGGATTTGGGGCGGATCAGCTCGTCCACGTCGTCGTGCTTGCGCAGGCCCTTGAGGAACAGGTTGATCTGTTCCTTCAGGTATTTCATGTGCTGCTGGGCCAGCGGCGGCTTCTTCACCCGGCCCTGGCCGTCGCGGCCGTGGCATTCCATGCAATCGGCCTCGAACAGCTTCTTGCCGGCGGCGGCGTCGCCCGGCTCGCGCGGGATCTGCACGGCCTGCTTGGCCAGCTTCAGGCGCTCGAACGCATCCATCGGGGTGTCGTCCGACGGCGGATGCTTGGGCGGCTTGATGCCGGCCAGGTAATAGGAGACGTCGAGGA
The DNA here is from genome assembly GCA_023426365.1 of Pseudomonadota bacterium. Classification (GTDB taxonomy): domain Bacteria; phylum Pseudomonadota; class Alphaproteobacteria; order Rhodospirillales; family Magnetospirillaceae; genus Magnetospirillum. The sequence goes on along the minus strand of JAFAAW010000021.1, from coordinate 1,368 downwards.
CGTCCTTTTCCGGCAGCTCGCGTTCGTTGGCATAGGGGATCATGGGAATGTTCTCGCGCGCCCGCGATTTGAAGGCGCGCAGCTGCTCGGCCAGGTATTCGGGGTGCATGCCGGAAATGCGCGGATAGACGCCGCCGCCGCCGCCTTCGCCGAACTCGCCGTGGCAGGCGGCGCAGGTGCGCATGATCTCGCGCCCCTGCTCGGCATCAAAGGTCCAGGTCTTGCCGTTGGGCAGGGTCACCGGCGGCGGATTTTCCTGGGCCACCGCCCCCGCCGCGGTCGTGCCGCACAGCACCAAGGCCAACACCCACGCGCGCATGATCCCTCCGCTTTCTCGATCGATCCTTGAACGAGTTGTCGCAAGCGGCGGGGCGGCCGTCTTTGAGCGCGGTCAAGTCCCGCCGGTGGTGCGGATGGCCGCCGCCGCCCGCCGTAGCGCGTCGCCGTCGGGCACCAGCATGGTGTTGCCGGACAGGGTCAGCAGGCCCTCGCCCTCGATGCGGCGCAGCGAGCGCGAGAAGGTCTCGCGGGCGATGCCGGCCATGGCGGCGATGTCCGAGCGCAGGATGGGAAGCGCCACCACCACGCCGCCGTCGTCCTGCGCGGTGCCGAACCGCTCGGCCATCTGCGACAGCAGCAGCACCAGGCGGTCGCGCACCGTCAGCCGCATCTGGGCCAGCACGGCGTCCTCGGCATAGGTCAATTCGTGCGCCACATGCAGCGCGAAGGCGCGTTCGAGCTGGCGGTTGTTGGAAAAGGCCAGTTCGGCGGCGTCGGCGGGAATGCAGCACACCACGGCCTCGGTGGCGCAATGGGCGCTCACCGAATGGCAGTCCTGGGCGGCGAAGGCGCGAAAGCCCAGCGTGGCATAGGGGGTGACCATGCGCGTCACCACGCTGTTGCCGTCATTGTCGCCCTTGCGCAGCAGCACCACCCCCGACAGCAGGCGGAACAGCGCGGTGACCGCGTCGCCCTCGTGGAACAGCACGCTGCCCTTGGGCAGGCGGCGGATGGTCTTGCGGCTGTTGAGCGAGCGCACCACCGGGTCGGGCACCTCGTTCCACACCTCGGGCGACACCAGGCCGCAGGTGCGGCAGGTCACCCGGCACAGATTGGCCGGCCCGGTCATGACGCCGCCCCCAGACGCGTCAGCTCGGCGCGGAAGCGGGCGGGGTCGGGCACCAGGATGTGGCGGCGGGTGAAATAGGCCAACCCTTCCGATTCCAGCGTGCGGATGCAGCGCGACAACGTTTCCGGCGTCATGCCGGCCAGCGCGCCCATGTCGGTGCGGCTGACCGGGGTGGCGATCAACAGCCCGCCATCGGCCAGGGTGCGGCCGCAGGACGGCACCAACTGGCCAAGCAGCAG
>JAFAAW010000151.1 GCA_023426365.1 Pseudomonadota bacterium | reverse complement strand
GCTGCCCGCGGTGGCATGGATCATGTGGCGGGGCGTGATGGCGCGGGCCGAGCGACTGCGCACCGCTGTTCATCACAGTTGGAACTAAGGCCGGCCCACCCCGTCCGATAAGGATCCGTCCCACGGGGAAACAGGTCCGGCTTTGTTCACTTGTCGCTGGACAGGCCAGGTTCTACCATTGCGCTCGGGCTGCCCTTGCCGGGCGGCTTTCCGTTCAAGGGCCGTCATGCCCGGGCCTGTCCGTTGCGCCGAGGAGGATTGGTGAGCGCGATTTCCTGGACCGGCGAGTTCAACGATCCCGCCGAAGAACGTGCGTTCATCGACGCATCCGCCCCCCGCGTGCTTGCATCCGCCAAGCTGTGCATCCTTGCCACCCTGGCCACCTGCCTGAGCTTCCTGCCGCTGGACCTGCTGATGCTGGACGGCGACCGGCTGGTCTTTTTCATGGGCATCCGGTCGGCGATCGTGCTCATGACATTGGCCGCGCTGGCGGCCATGGCGCGCGCGGCCGACGTGCGCAACCTGCTGCGGCTGGCCTATGCCCAGCAATATGTGTTCTTCACCCTCAACGCCCTGATCTTCAACCATCCGGCCCTGCTGCGCCATGGCGGCATCATGATGCCGCTGATCGCCATCTCGCTGTTCATCTGCATGCCGGGCGGATTCCGCGCCGCCGCCGCCCTGTGCGCCTATGCCCCCGCCGTCAGCCTGCTGTTCTGGGGCGTGCTGCGGCCCCAGCCGGAAGGGGTGCTGGACCTGCTGATCGTCGGCTTCATGGCGGCGACCGCCTATGTGGTGGGCGGGATCGCCCGCATCCAGTTGGGCCGCATGCGGCGCGAGGAATACCTGCGCAACCGCATCCTGTTGGGCGCCAAGGAGGAGGCCGAGGCCGGCAGCCGGGCCAAGGCGGACTTCCTGGCGGTCATGAGCCACGAAATCCGCACCCCCATCAACGGCGTCCTGGGCATGGTGCGGCTGGTGCTGGACGGTCCGCTGTCGGCACGCGAACGCCGCCGGCTGGAAACCGCCTGCCAGTCGGCCGAGGGGCTGCTGACCATTCTGGACGACATTCTGGACATCACCAAGCTGGAGGCGGGCCGCGTCGAGTTCGAGAGCGAGCCTTTTCCCCTGCCGCGCACCATCGGGGACGTGGCGGCGCTGATGACGACGCAGGCGCGCGAAAAGGGGCTGCGCTTCGATCTTGAGCTGGCGCCCGACCTGCCCGACTGGGTCAGCGGCGATTCCGCCCGGCTGCGCCAGGTGCTGTTCAACCTGATCGGCAACGCCGTCAAGTTCACCGAAACCGGCGGCATCACCGTGACCGCCACGGCCGAGCCGGCCGGGCCGGGGCTGGTGCGGGTGGGCATCACCGTCACCGATACCGGCATCGGCATCGACCAGTCCCAGCGCGAACGCCTGTTCCAGGCGTTCGGCCAGGCCGACGCCTCCATCAACCGGCGCTTCGGCGGCACCGGCCTGGGTCTGGTGATCTGCAAGAAACTGGTCGAGGGCATGGGCGGCGCCATCGATTTCGACAGCACCCCGGGACAGGGCAGCCGTTTCCATGTCGGCCTGACCCTTGCCGCCGCCACGATGCCCCAGGCCATCGAGGAAACGCAGAGCGAGAGCGTGGAGCCGCTGTCCGTGCTGCTGGCCGAGGACAACCCGGTCAATGCCGAGGTCGCCAAGGTCTATCTGCGCAAGAACGGCCACCGGGTGGTGTTGGCGACCGACGGCGCCCAGGCGGTGGAACTTGCCCGCCAAGGCGGTTTCGACCTGATCCTGATGGACATGCGCATGCCGCGCGTGGACGGGCTGGAGGCCACGCGGCGCATCCGCGCCCTGCCCGGCCCGGTCGGGCGCGTGCCCATCGTGGCGCTGACCGCCAACGCGCTGAAGGCGGACGTGGATCGCTGCATGGCGGCCGGCATGGATGCCCATCTGGCCAAGCCCATGCGCCAATCGGCCCTGAACGAGACGATCGCCCGCGTGCTGGACGGCCGCGTGCCGGCCGCCCCCGCGCGCGGCACCTGCCTTGACGTGCTGCTGCCCGGCGGCGACCGCGACGGCGCCGAGGCCAAGCTGCGCGCGCTGGGGCATCGTGTGTTCGCCGTCCCCCGCGATGACGCCGCCCTGGCCATGCTGAAGGCGCGGCCGTTCGACCTGGTGGTCATTTCCGACGCCACCGCCGAACGGGTGGCGGCCTTCCGCGCCACCGCCGACGCAGGAAACGGCAAGACCCGCCTGCTGGCCGTGGCCGCCGCGCCTGCGGACCCGTCCGCCGACGGCCGGCTGCGGGCGGCCGGCGCCCATGGCGTCATGCTGTCTCCGACCGAGGCCGACGCCCTGGCCGCCGCCATCGACGCAACCATCCAGGGCATCGCCGACGAGCAGGTCGAGGACGTGCTGGGGCCGGAGCGCCTGGCCCAGCTCCGCCACATCCTGATCGAGAGCCTGCGCGATCAGGTGCCGCTGCTGTCCGACCCCGCGCTGCCCGCCGCCCAACTGGCCGCCATCGCCCATCGCATCAAGGGATCGGCGGCCAATCTGGGCCTGGACGCGCTGGCCGCCGCCGCCGGTGCCGCCCAGGCCGCCGCCGAGGCGCCTACCATTGCGGACGAGGCGCATAGGGACGCACAACATGGGTTGTGCGCGGCACTCAGGCGGGTCATGCTGGCCGCAACCGATCCCGCTCCATCCCAGGAATAATCCGCGCCCGCCCATGTCATTTGGACCCATCCTCGTCGTCGATGACGCCCCCGACTGCCTGGAAACGGTTGCCGGCTTTCTGCAGGAGCAGGGGCTGAACTGTGTGAAGGCCGCCAGTGCCGCCGAGATGCAGGCGCTGCTGAACAGTACCCAGCCGTCCCTGATCCTGCTGGACGTCAACCTGCCCGACGGCGACGGCATCGCGCTGGCGCGCCGCCTGCGCCTGGGCGAGCGGACCGGCCTGATCTTCCTGACCAGCCGCGACACCGACGAGGACGAGGTGGCCGGGCTGGAGGCCGGCGGCGACGATTACGTCACCAAGCCGGTCAATCTGCGTGCCCTGCTGGCGCGCATCCGCAGCGTGCTGCGCCGCGCCGGCGAATCGGTGATCCAGTTCGACGGCTGGATACTGGACCTGATCCGGCGCGAGCTGTTCCGCCCCGACGGCCAGTTGCTGCCGCTGACCTCGGGCGAGTTCAACATTCTGGCGGCGCTGGCGGCGCAGCGGCCGCTGCCGATCACCCGCGACTTCCTGCTGGACGTGATCAGCAACCGCGACCCGCGCGACATCAGCGAGCACACGGTGGACACCCTGGTGGCCCGCCTGCGGCGCAAGATGAGCCAGGACGGCTTTCCCGTGCCCATCGCCACCGTGCGCGGCGTCGGCTATGCCCTGGCGCCGGAAACGGTCAAGGCGGGATAGAAAAAGCCCCGTGACGGGTACCGCCACGGGGCTGGATGTTCAGGCGATGCCGCCGAAGCACATGTACTTGACCTCAAGGAAGTCGTCGGTGCCGTACTTGCTGCCCTCGCGGCCGAGGCCCGACTGCTTGACGCCGCCAAACGGCGCCACCTCGGTCGAGATCAGGCCCTCGTTGATGCCGACCATCCCGTATTCCAGCGCTTCGGCCACCCGCCACACGCGGGCGACGTCACGCCCGTAGAAATAGGCCGCCAGTCCGAAAACGGTGTCGTTGGCCATGCGGATCGCGTCCGCTTCGGTCTTGAAGCGGAAGACGGGGGCGACGGGGCCGAAGATTTCCTCCTTCGCCACCTTCATGGCCGGGGTGACCTCGGTCAGGATGGTGGGCTGGAAGAAGGTGCCGCCCAGGTCGTGGCGGCTGCCGCCGGTCACCACGCGGGCGCCCTTTTCCACCGCGTCGGCCACCAGGGTCTCCACCTTGTCGATGGCGTCGGCGTTGATCAGCGGGCCTTGGGTCACGCCGGCCTCCAGGCCGTTGCCCACCTTGAAGCCCTCGACCGCCGCCTTGAGCTTGGCGACGAAGGCGTCATAGACGCCGTCCTGCACCAGCAGGCGGTTGGCGCACACGCAGGTCTGGCCGGCGTTGCGGTACTTGGACGCCAGCGCGCCCACCACCGCCGCGTCCAGGTCGGCATCGTCGAACACGATGAACGGCGCATTGCCGCCCAGCTCCAGGCTGACCTTCTTCACCGTCGACGCCGACTGGCGCATCAGGATCTTGCCCACCTCGGTCGAGCCGGTGAACGAAACCTTGCGCACGACCTCGCTGGTGGTCAGTTCCAGCCCCACCTCGGGCGCCTTGGTCGAGGTCACCACGTTGAACACGCCGGCCGGCAGGCCCGCGCGCTCGGCCAGCACGGCAAGGGCCAGCGCCGACAGGGGCGTGTCCTCGCTGGGCTTGACCACCACCGGGCAGCCGACCGCCAGGGCCGGGGCCACCTTGCGGGTGATCATGGCGATGGGGAAATTCCACGGCGTGATGGCGGCGACCACGCCGATGGGCTGCTTGATGACCACGATGCGCTTGTCGGCGCCGTGGGCGGGAATGGTGTCGCCATAGATGCGCTTGGCTTCCTCGGCGAACCATTCGACGAAATTGGCGCCGTACGCCACCTCGCCCTTGGCCTCGGCCAGCGGCTTGCCCTGCTCCAGCGTCATCAGGCGGGCCAGGTCGTCGCCCGCCGCCATGATCAGCTCGAACCACTTGCGCAAGGCCGCAGCGCGTTCCTTGCCGGTCTTGGCCTTCCACGGGCCGAAGGCGGCATCGGCGGCGGCGATGGCGCGCCGGGTCTCGGCCACGCCCACATCGGCCACCTGGGCGATGGTTTCGCCGGTGGCGGGATTGGTGACGGCGAACAGGGCGCCGTCATCGGCCCCCACCCAGGCGCCGCCGATATAGGACTGGCCGCGCAGCAGGGCGGAATCGTTCAACGTGATGGACATGCTTACTCCCTCACCAGTTTGGTCAGGACGGCGCGCAGATCGGCCGGCAGGGGCACCGGGCGGCTGGTGGCGCGATCCACATAGACATGGATGAAATGGCCGGCGGCCGAGACGGTGTGGTCGTCGTCGCGGAACAGCCCGACCTCGTAACGCACGCTGCTATTGCCCAATTTGGCGACGCGGATGCCCGCATGCACCGTTTCGGGGAAGGCGATGGGCTGGAAATAGCTGCACGAGGTTTCCACCACCAGGCCGATCACCGCGCCCTTGTGGATGTCCAGCACGCCCTGCTCGATCAGCCAGCGGTTCACCGCCGTGTCGAAGAAGCTGTAGTACTGGACATTGTTGACGTGGCCGTAGACGTCGTTGTCCATCCACCGCGTGGTGATGGTCTGGAACGCGCCGTAATTGGCCCGCGTCTCGGTCTTGTCGGCCATCAGAACGCCTCGCGGTACATGGCCAGCGCATCGTCATAGGCGACGTCGCGCGGGTTGTTGACCAGCAGGCGCTGGACGTTCATGGCGTCGGTGGCGAGCTTGGGCAGGTCCGCCTCGGTCACGCCGATGTCGCGCAGCGTCTGGGCATAGGGCATTTCCGCGACCAGCTTGGCGATGGCGGCGACGAAGGCGTCGGCCCCCGCTTCCACGCTGTCGAAGCGCGAACCGGGCAGCATGGCCTCGGCCAGTTGGGCATACAGCCGGTCGGCGATGGGGCGGTTGAAGTTCAGCACCGGCACCAGAACCAGAGAGTTGGACAGGCCGTGGGGCGCATGGAAATGCCCGCCCAGCGGATAGGCCAGGGCATGCACGGCGCCCACCGGCGCGTTGGCGAAGGCCATGCCGGCCAGCAGCGAGCCTTGCAGCATGGCCGAACGCGCCGCCACGTTCCCGCCATCGGTGACGGCGGTGCGGATGTTGGCGTACAGCAGCTCCAGCGCCTTGGTCGCCAGGGAATCCGACACCGGATTCTTCTTGTGGCGGCTGGTGAACGCCTCGATGGCGTGCACCATGGCGTCGATGCCGGTCATGGCGGTGACGGCCGGCGGCAGGCCGATGGTCAGCTCGCCATCCAGCAGCGCGATGTCGGGATAGAGCAGCGGCGACACCACACCCTTCTTTTCATGGCTGGGCGTGGTGACGATGGCGATGGGCGTGACTTCCGAGCCGGTGCCGGCGGTGGTCGGCACCTGGATCAGCGGCAGGCGCGGCCCCTTGGCCAGACCGATGCCGTAGATGGCGGGCAGGTCCTGGGCCGTGCCGGCCAGCAGGGCGACCAGCTTGGCGGTATCCATGGAGGACCCGCCGCCGAAGCCGATGACGCCGTCGATGCCGGCGGCCTTGGCCGCCGCCACGGCGGCCAGCACCGAATCCTCCGGCGGGTCGGCCAACACGTCCGAGAACAAGGTGGCCTTGACGCCGGCCGCCTCCATGGCGGCAACCACCGGGGCCAGCAGGCCGGCCTTCACCAGGCCCTGGTCGGTGACCACGAACATATGCCTGGCGCCCAGCTCCTTGGACAGCTCGCCCAGGCGCGCGGCGCCCCCGGCCTGGCAGATGATGCGGGGCGTGGTTTCAAAGATGAAATCGCTCATGGATCATTCTCCTCAGCCGGCGGTGACGACGCCGCGTTCAATGCGATAGACGCTGTCCACCAGATCGGCGGAATGGGTGTCGTCGGATTCCGACAGCACGACCGACAGGCCCTGGGCGCGGAGCGAACCGATCACCTCGGTCAGGCGGCGCGACAGCACCGGGGCGACGCCCTCGAACGGCTCGTCCAGCAGCAGCAGCTTGCGGCCCGGCATCAGCGCGCGGGCCAGCGCCACCAGCTTCTGCTGGCCGCCCGACAATTGCAGGGCGCGGCGGTTGCGGAACTCGCGCACCTCGGGCATCAGGCCGTAGATCCATTCCAGCCGCTCGGCCGCGTCCTTGATGCCGTTGGCCCAGGCCGGCATCAGGATGTTCTCCTCGACCAGCAATTCGGGCACCAGGCGACGGTCCTCGGGCAGGTAGCTGACGCCCATGGCGGCGCGGCGGTGGCCCGGCGCGCGGGTGACGTCCTGGCCGTCGATGGCGATGGTGCCGGCGTCGGGCGCGATCAGGCCCATGATCGAGCGCATCAGCGTGGTCTTGCCCGCGCCGTTGCGGCCGATCAGGCCGACCATGGCGCCCTCGGGCACCTGGAAGTCCACGCCGCGCAGGATGGGAATGGTCTGGATGGACACATCCAGGCCGGTGATGGAAAGCGTCATTGCTGGGCGCTCCTCTTGCGCGCGCCGCCCTGGGGCGCGTGATGTCCGATGACCAGCTCGCGCACCTTGGGGTCCGCCATCACCTGCGACGGCGGGCCGTCGGCGATGATCTCGCCGGAATAAAAGGCCAGGATGCGCGAGACGTAGCGTTCGACGATCTCCATGTCGTGTTCGACGAACAGCACGGTGACGCCGTGATGGCGGACGGCCGCCATCACCGTGTCCATCAGGCCGAACTTCTCCTCGACCGACACGCCGGAGGTGGGTTCGTCCAGCAGCAGCATGCGCGGGTTGCCGATCAGCGCCATGGCGATGTCGATCAGCTTGCGCGCGCCCTGGGGCACGGCGCTGACCACGGCGTCGCGCAGATGCGGGATGCCGAATTCCTCCAGGATGTCCTGGGCCTTGGCGATGCGCTCGGGCGTGCGGGTGGGCCGAAGGAAGGAGGGGCGCGGACCTTCGGCCGCCACCAGGGCGGCGATCAGATTGTCCAGCACCGACAGTTCGGGGAACAACTGCGCCACCTGGAACGACCGGGCCATGCCCATGCGGGTGATCTGGCGCGGCGCCTTGCCCAGGATGGACTGGTGCTCGAACAGGATCTCGCCCGAGCTGGGCGGCAGATAGCCGGTCACCATGTTGATGAAGGTGGTCTTGCCCGCGCCGTTCGAGCCGATGACGCCGACCACCTCGCCCAGGGAAATCTGGACGTTGATGTCCTTGGCCGCCGTCACCGCGCCGAAGTTGCGGTTCAGGCTTTTGGTTTCGAGGATGATGCTCACGCCTTGGCCCTCCGGTCGCGCTGGATCAGGCTCCACAGCCCCTTGGGCAGGAAGATGATGATGCCGAGCAGCACCACGCCCAGGATGAGCTGCCAGGTGTTGGGGGTGAATTCGAGCGCGTAGGTGCGCACCACCGCGAACAGGGTCGAGGCGACGAACGGGGCCGCCACGTGGGTGACACCGCCCAAGAGCGCGATGAACACGAACTCGCCCGAGGTGGTCCAGAACGCCATTTCCGGGTCCACGTGGCCGGTGGCGAACGCGGTCAGCGCGCCGCCCACCGCCGAGATGGCGGCGGCCACCAGATAGTTGCCGTAGATCAGCCAGCGCGGCGACAGGCCCAGATACTCGACGCGGATTTCGTTCTCGCGGATGGCTTCGGAGATCTGGCCGACGCCCGACGCCATGTAGAGGTGGATCAACTGCGCCGCGATGCCGACGATCGCCACCGTCAGCAGATAGCTGACCAGCTTCTGCTGGCCGGGTTCGGGCAGCCAGCCCAGATAGGTCTGGGCGGCGACGTTGAAGCCGTCGGTGGACCCCAGCGCCTGGTTCTTCACCAGCACGCCGAACAGGATCATGGACAGCGCCAGCGACAGCATGGCGAAGAAGATGTCGCGATAGCGCGTCATCAACAGGCCCAGCACGGCGGCCACCGCCAGCGACACCACCACGGCCAGCGCAAGCTGGACGAAGGCGTCGGTCACGCCCATCAGGTTGCTGGCGATGCCGACGCCATAGCCGCCGATGCAGAAGAACAGGCCCTGGCCGAACGACACCAGGCCGGTGCGCATCTGAATCACCACGCCCTGGACCACCAGGCCCTTGGCCAGCGCCAGCGTCAGAAGGAAGGTCAGCCAATAGGGGGCGACGAAGCCTGCGGCGGCCAGCGCCGCGGTCACCGCCAGCAGCGCCCATTGAGTCTTGTCGAGTCGCATCAGATTTTCCTCGCCAGGGTGCGTCCGAACAGGCCCTGCGGCCGCACGGCCAGCACGAGCGACATGACGCCGTAGATGACGAACAATTCGATTTCCGGGGCCAGATGGACGGCGGCCGCCCGCGACAGGCCGACCAGCAGCGAGCCGACGATGGCGCCTTCGATGCTGCCCAGGCCGCCGACCACGACCACGGCGAAGGCCAGCACGATCACTTCGACGCCGATGCCGGGGGAAACGGAGATGGCGGGCGCGGTCAGCGCGCCGGCCAGCGCGCCCAGGATCGAGCCGACCACGAAGGTCGCGGCGAACATGGCGCGCACGTTGACGCCCATGGCCACGCTGATTTCGCGGTCATGGATGACGGCGCGCAGCAGCTTGCCCTTGTGGGTGCGGTTCAGCACCGCCCAGGCGATGCCGCCGATCACCACCGACACCGCCACCAGCGCCAGGTCGTAATTGGAGAAGGCCAGTCCGCCCAGCTCGGTCCGCCCAAGCAGCGCATAGGGCTGATAGGTGAAATACGGATCGACGCCGAACACCAGCTTGGTGACGTCTTCCAGGATCAGCAGCAGGGCGTAGGTGACGATCACCATCAGGATTTCGTTCTGACGGTACAGGAAGCGCAAAAGCCCCTGTTCGATCACGAAGCCCACCAGCAGGCCCGAGGCCACCGCCGCCACCACCAGCAGCAGATAGCCCCAGTACGGGCTGCCCTCGGCGCCGGTGAAGTACCAGCCCACCAGCGAGGCGCCGCAATAGGCGCCGATGGCGTAGAAGCTGCCGTGCGCCATGTTGAGAATGCGCATGACGCCGTAAATGATGGTCAGTCCGGCCGCGACCAGAAACAGCCATGACGAATACGTCAGGCCATCGATCAGGATGGCGATGAAGGTAGTCATACCGATGCTCCGAGGTGCTCAGGATGGGGCAGCCCCTCCCCGTCATCGCCGGGCATGGCCCGGCGATCCGCGCCGCCCGCAAGGCGGCTTGTGGATGCCCGGGCCAGGCCCGGGCATGACGAAGGGAGGACGTGCGTTCCGGGGCCGTGTCAGGCCCTTAGTTGCACTTGGCGCCGGGGAAGCCGGCCTTGATCCATTCCTGGGCGACCATGTTGTCCGGCGGCATCACGCATTCGCCGGAATAGGTCTTGAGGTTGACGAGCGACGCCTTGCCGGTCTTCTTGTCGAACTGGTACTCGCCGTAGGTGATGTCCTGCAGGGCCTGGTGGCCACCGGCGCGGCTCATCTGCACGGTGCCGGCCACGGATTCGAAGGTCAGGCCCTTGAAGCCGGCCAGGATGTTCTCCTTGGTGGGCATCACGCCGGGCTTGCCCGCGCCCTTCTCGGCGGCGGCCTTCAGGCCCAGGATGGCCTGGGCCATCTTGCTGGTCGGATAGGTGGGGTACAGCTCGGTCTTGGCGTGGTAGGCGTTGGTGAACCACTCGGACAGGGCGGTCTTGGGCTGCAACGCGCCGAACGGGCCGCGGGCGCCGATGATCAGGCCGTTGGGGGCCTGGCCCTTGAAGCGGTCGAGACCGGATTCACCGCTGGTCAGGATGCCGGTGCGGCCGTCGAACAGGCCGCGGGCCGAACCCTGCAGCACCAGGGCTTCCATGTCGCCCCCCCAGAAGGACGAATGCACCACGTCGGGCTTGGCCACCGACAGGGCCGAGATTTCGGCGCCGTACTGGCCCTGGAACAGCTTGGGGAACTGCTCGGCGGCGACCTTGGTGTTCGGCTTCAGCGCCAGCATGGTGGCCTTGAAGTCAGACCAGGAATCCTGGCCCCAGGAATAGTTCTGGTTGACGCCGGCGATGCTGTCCACCTTGCGGCCGGTGTCGATCAGGTAGCGGGCGGCGGCGATGTTGTCGATCACCGCGTCGGGGCCGGTGCGGAAGACGTATTTGGGGTTCTTGTTCTCTTCGAACAGGCGCGAGGTGCCGCAGTCGAAGAAGACGGTGGGCACGCCCAGTTCCTCGGCCACCGGCGACACCGCCAAGCAGTCGCCCGACGAGATGTAGCCGATCACCGCGTCCACCTTCTGACGCTCGACCAGGTTGCGGAACTCCTCCACCTGCTTGGTGGTACCGCCGTTCTCGTCGATCACCACGGTCTCGATCTCGACGCCGTTGATGCCCTTGAGGCCGTAGGGCGCGGGGACCTTGCCCTGGTTCAGCGCGTCGATCAGCACCTTGGCGCCGTTGACCGAAGGCACGCCGAACGGACCGGCGGCGCCGCCCGACAGGAAGGTGACGATGCCCAGGCGGAACTTGCCGTTATCGGCGGCCAGCGCGGGCTGCGCGGCGGTCGCCAGTGCCAGGGCGGAAATCAGGGTCTTGGTGAGACGATTCAAGGCGATTCTCCCAGTGGTTATGGGTCGTATGCCGGCTCGGCCAGCAGGGGGGGCGTGGCGGCTTGTGCTCGGCGCCGCCGCACCAGTTCGGGCGAGGGCTGCAAGTCCTCGGCCCGGTAAACGGTCCAATTGCCCAGCATCACCTTGGCGGGGGTGAAGCGGGTGTCGGCCACCGGCTCGCCAATGGCCTGCATCTGCACGATCTGATGGGTGTCGGGGTCCATGTGGGACACGAAGCCCTCGGGGTCCTCGGGCAGTTCCAGCCGCAGGCCCTCGAGGGCGGCGATCAGCGCCTCGGTGTCGCGCGCGCCGCCCGCCGCCCGCAGGGCGCGCGCCACCGCGATCACCCCGGCATAGGCACCTTCGGCGGCATAGGTGGGATAGCGCCCCTCGATGGCATGGAACGTCTCGACGAACGCCTTGTTGCGCGCGGTTTCCGGCCAGTTGTTGTGGTGGCGCGCCGACAGGATCAGCCCCTTGGGCGGCTGTTCCAGCGCGGTCAGGGTGTCGTAATTGCCGCCGGTGTCGAAATTGGCCAGCTTGGCGTCGCGGGTCAGGCCGGCCGACAGCGCCTGCTTGAGGAAGCCGATGAAATCGCCGCCCCACAGCGCCGCGACCACGATGTCGGGCTTGGCCTTGGCGAGTGCTGCGATGTGCACCGAGTAATCGGGTTCGTACAGCTTGGGCCACACCTGGGCCACCAATTGGTAGCGCACGCCCAACTGCGCCAGGCTGCTTTCCAGGTCCTGCCACGACACGTGGCCGTATTCGTAATCGGCCCCGATGAAGGCCAGCCGGACCCAGCCGTCCTTCTTCTGCAAATCGGCCAGATAGCGCGCGCCCGCCGCCATCGAGGTGTGGGTGTCGTTGGAGACGCGGAAGTAATAGCGGTGGAAGCCTTCCACCGTCATGCGCGACGAGGCGTGGTCGGTGCCGATGAACACCACCTTGCGCCGTTCCGACAGCGCGCTGACCGCCTGGGCGACGCCGGAACTGACCACGCCGCACAGCACGCGGGCGCCGTCGTGGCGGATGAAGCCGTCGGCGATGCGCACCGCATAGGATGCCTTGGAGCGGTCGTCCTCGACCAGGATGCGCAGCGCGGGCGCATCGCCCTCGCGCGCCAGCTCGGCCAGGGCCACCCGCATGCCGCCCACGCTGTCGCGGCCATAGATGCCGCTGCGGCCGCTCATGGGGAACATGCAGCCGATGGTCAGCTCGGCCTTGCCGGCCGGCGCCCCCAGTTCGATGCGCGCATGCGCCTGCGTCGCTCCGGCCAGGATGGTCCCGGCGGCAAGCGCGGACATGAACGCGCGGCCGGTGCGCCCGGCCAGGGTGACGACACTGAAGCCCATCGCTTCTCTCCCATTGCTCCGCCGCGATTGCTGCCCCTTGCCGGGTGGCGGCGGACGTGGTTGCGACATGAATGGCAAGGGGCATGCCAACAGGCATAGAAACCGCCCAGATGGCGGATTTGCTCACTTGAAGGGGCGGGAATGCCCCTGCTCATTGGGGCGGTATGAGCGGATTCCGCGCGCTCGCCCGCGGGGCATGCGCGGAATCCGCTCAAGCGTCACAGGCCGGCGGGCCGGCCCGCCGATGCGGGTCCGGGGCGGGCCGGGGGCGGGTCAGTCCAGCCCCAGGCGTTGCAGGCGCCGCTTCAGCGCGTGGCGGGAAATGCCGAGGATTTCGGCGGCCCGGCCCTTGTGGCCGTCGGCCTGGGACAGGGCGCGCTCCAGCAGGCCGCGTTCGGTGCCGGCCAGGGTATCGACGATGGTCGCCACCTCGTCGCCGCCCGCGCCCCGGCCCGGCGCGCGCGCGCCCATCTCCGGCGGCAGGTCGTCGGGGGTGATCTCGCGTCCCGGCGACAGGATGGTCAGGCGCTCGACAAGGTTCTTCAGTTCCCGCACGTTGCCGGGCCAGCCATAGGCCGACAGCGCCGCCTGGGCGGCGGCGGAAAAGGTGATGGGCGCGCAGCCTTCCTCGCGCGCATAGCGCACGGCGAAATGAGCGGCCAGCAGGGGGACGTCGCCGGTGCGGTCGCGCAAGGGCGGCACGCGCACCTGGATGACGTTCAGGCGATAGTACAGATCCTCGCGGAAGCGCCCGGCCTTGACCTCGTGGGCCAGGTCGCGGTTGGTCGCGGCGATGACGCGCACGTCCGCCGTGCGGCTTTGGCCCGAGCCGATGGCCCGATAGCTGCCGTTTTCCAGGAAGTGCAGGAACTTGGCCTGCAAGGCCAGCGGCAGTTCGCCGATCTCGTCCAGGAACAGGGTGCCGCCATGGGCCAGGCTGACCAGCCCCACCCGCTTCTCGTGGGCGCCGGTATAGGCGCCGCGCTCGGCGCCGAACAGTTCGGCCTCGACCAGTTGTTCGGGCAGCGAGGCGCAATTGACCTCGATGAACGGGTTCTTCGCCCGCCCGCTGCCGGCGTGCAGGGCACGCGCCACCAGCGCCTTGCCGGTGCCCGATTCGCCCAGGATCAGCACGCGTGCCGACGAACTGGCCGCCACCCGGCGCACCAGGGCGCCCAGGTCGTGCATGCACCCGCTGTCACCCACCAGGGCGCCGTCGCCCAAGGCAGCCTGGCGGTGGAAGTCGATTTCCCGGGCCATGCGCTCGCGGTCCAGGGTGGCGGACAGCACGTGGAACAGCTCGTCCAGCTCGAACGGCTTGGACAGGTAATCGACCGCGCCGGTCTTGACCGCCCGCACCGCCTCGCGCGTGTCGCCATGGGCCGAGATCATCACCACCGGCATCTGCGGATGCTTGCGCCGCAGCACGTCCAGCACCTCCTGGCCCGACATGTCGGGCAGGCGCAGGTCCAGCATCACCACCGCGGGCGACAGCCGGCCGGCGGCGGCGATGCCGGCGGCGCCGGTGTGCACGCCGTGCACCTCGTAGCCTTCGCCGCGCAGGGCGAAGGACAGCGAGCGGACCAGCGCTTCCTCGTCGTCGATGATCAGGACCAGGGCCATCAGGACGCCTCCGGCAAGGGCAGCAGAATACGCACGGTGGTGCCCTGCCCCTCGCTGCTGACGATGCGCAGGGTGCCACCGTTCAGGTCCACCAACTGGCGGCAGATGGCCAGCCCCAGGCCGGTGCCGCCCGGCCGGGTGGTGAAGAACGGCTGGGTCACCATTTCGACCAGATGGGCGGGAATGCCCACGCCGGTGTCGCGCACCTCGAGCACGCCGTGGCGGGCATCGCGCAACACCCGCAAGGATACCAGACCGCCGGGACCGGTGGCGTCCAGCGCGTTGATCAGAAGATTGACCAGCACCTGCTGCATCTGGTCGGCATCGGCCAGCACCACCAGATCGGCGTCGCCCTGGGCGTTCAGGCTGACCTGGCGCTGGGCGGCGGTGGGGGCCATCAGCGATTGCGCCCGGCGCAGCAATTCGCGCGCGACCACCGGGGCGGGAACCGCCTGGCGCGGGCGGCCGTATTCCAGCAAATCCTGCATCACCCGGCCCAGGCGGTCGATTTCCGACACCATGTCGCCCAGCAGGGCGCGGCGTTCCGCATCGGCCTCGCGCCGGGCCAGGGCCTGGGCGCTGGTCTTCAGGGTCGCCATGGGATTGCGCACCTCGTGGGCGATGGCGGTGGCGAACTCGCCCAAGGCCGCCAGCCGCTCCATGCGCACCGCTTCGGCCACCATGCCCTCGATGCGGGCGGCCATGGCGTTGAAGCTGGCCGACAGCATGGCGATCTCGTCATGCCCGGCCTCGGGCACGCGGTGGTCGAACTCACCGCGCGCGATGGCCTGGGCGCCCCGGCTCAGCTTTTCCAGGCGCCGTTGCAGCCGCGCCGCCAGCCGCGAGAACAGCATGACCGAGGCCGCCACCGCCACCAGGGTGGCAAGGTAAAGGCCATAGCGCGCCACCTGCAACGGGCTGATCAGCGAGCGGGAATCCATGTGCAGGGCCGGACGCCAGCCGGGCACCACCTCGGGTCCTTCGACCACCTCGCCCTGCGGAAAGACCTGCTGCCCCACGGCGTCGAAAAAGCCGGCGGGCGTCTTCAGCAATGGCTCCATCATGCTGACGGCGGGCGGCGTGCCCAGCAACTCGGTCAGCGACGACAGCCGCACATGCAGCGCGATGCCCCCCCGGGCGATGGATTGGCGCATCAGGAACCAGCCCGCCTGTCCGACGACCGCCGGGGCGGGGCCGATGAAATCGGTCTCGCCCACCGTCACCACCGGCAGGTCGGGCAGCTCGAATCGGCTGCCGCCCCAATAGGGCGCGCCCGACGCGGCCTGCCCGGCCACCACCGAGCGCAAACGGTTGTCGGCGTCCAGAAACAGCACGCCGTAAAGGTCGGGCACGTCGGCCTCGACCCGCAGCAGCTCGGCCACCTCGCCGCCGATGCCGCTGGGGCCGGCGACCATGTAGGCCGGCAGCATGGGATGGTTGGACAGCGTCTCCAGCTCGTACACGCGCACGTCCAGGAAGGCGCCCAGCCGCGCGGCGGCGGCGGTCAGATGCGCGCTCAGCTTTTCGCCCAGCAACTGATCCAGCAGGCTGGAGGCGTAGCGGTCGTACAACAGGCTGACGGCGGCGATGGACACGCCCCACACCGCCAGGGTGACCATGAAATACCTGCGGACCAGGCTGGTTTGAAGGGTCATGGCGGCCATAAAGGGCCAAAAGCCCAGGCGCCCGCAAGTGGATTTGCCCCGTCGGCCGCGACTGCCGGCCATGCCGATTACCAGCCGCTGCACGGGTCGTGCGCTTCCTCAACCAGTGTTGAAAGGTGACGGCACGACATTGACACCCGGGCAGAATGGCCGATGGTGGAGACCATGACGAAGACCATCACGCTCATCAGCCCGCGGGGCGAGCCGCAGGCCTATTTCAGTGCCGACATCTATGCCGACAGCGGGTTCGGCGGCGTGCAGATGGTGGCGGACCTGAGCATCGTCACGGTCGCCGCCTTCGTGCCCGACGACTTCACCATCCGCCTGTGCGACGAGACGCTGACCCCGGTGGACCTGGACATGCCCACCGACATCGTGGCGCTGACCGGCAAGACCTCGCAGGCGGCCCGCATGCTGGAACTGGCCGACCACTTCCGTCGGCGCGGCAGGCTGGTGATGATCGGCGGCCCCTTCGCCTCGCTGGCGCCCGAGGCCGTGCGGCCCCATTGCGACATCCTGGTCAGGGGCGAGATCGAGAGCATCGCCGCCACCTTGTTCGACGACCTGCGGGCCGGCACCTGGGCGCCGGAATACGTGGGCGAACAGGCCGACCTGTCGCGAAGCCCCGTGCCGCGCTGGGATTTGTACCCCAACCACCGCGCCTTGCTCGGCGCCGTGCAAACCTCGCGCGGGTGCCCGTTCGAATGCGAGTTCTGCGAGGTGCCCACCTATGCCGGCCGCCGCCAGCGCCACAAATCGCCGGCTCAGGTGCTGGCCGAGCTGGACCTGCTTTACCGGCTGGGCTATCGCGCCGTGTTCCTGGCCGACGACAATTTCACCGCCAAGCGCGCCCTGGCCAAGGAGCTGCTGACGGCCATCGCCCGGTGGAACGCCGCGCGCGCCCACGACCCCGTGGCCTTCACCACCCAGATGTCGGTGGATGCGGGCCGCGACGACGAAATCCTGGGGCTGTGCGCGCAGGCGGGCCTGCGCGCGGTGTTCATCGGCCTGGAAACGCCCAGCGAGGAAAGCCTGCGCGAGGCCCGCAAACGCCAGAACCTGGGCGGCAACCCGCTGGCGCAGGTGGACCGCTTCCTGGCCCACGGCATCATGGTCATCAGCGGCATGATCGTCGGCTTCGATGCCGACGGCCCCGACATCTTCGAGCGTCAGCGCCGCTTCGTCGAGGCGGCGCCCATTCCCATCTTCACCCTGGGCGCGCTGGTGGCGTCCAGCGGGTCGCCCTTGCACCGGCGCATGGCCGAAAGCGGCCGACTGTTGCCCGAACGCCCCCACGGCACCGGCCAGCCCCTGTCCACCAACATCCTTCCGCTGGGAATGAGCACCGAGCAATTGCTGGCCGGCCTGCGCGACCTGGGCAACCAGGTCTATGCGCCGCGCGCCTTCGGCGAGCGCCTGATCGCCATGCTGGAAAGGCTGGGCGACGGCACGCCGCCGCCATCGACACCGGGCCTGGCGGACGGGCCGGACGAACCAAGCGGGCCGCACGAACCCGGCGTGCCACCCGAGCGCCACGCGCTGGCGGGCGAAACCGCCGACATCATCAAGCGGCTGGCCCGCTCAGGCCCCGAGGAGCGGGCCATGGTGGCGCGCGTGGGCCGCTATGCCCTGCACCACCGCCCCGAGGCGCTGGCGGTGGTGCAGACCTGCCTGCGCTTCTATGCCCAGATCCGCCATGTCTACCGACTGACCGGGTTCACGACGCCATGACTGCCCTGGCCATCCATGCCGTAACCGCCGAAGACGGGCGGCTGGCGGCACTGACCTATCCCCGCTATGCCCACCTGCTGGCGGCCGACATGCTGCGCCAGCCCGACATGGGCGTTCTGGCCGCCACACGGGCGGGAGAACCCATCGGACTGGCCCTGCTGGCGCGGCAGGACGACGGCGACGCCCGGCTGCTGTCGCTGGCGGTGGCGCTGCCCTGGCGCCGGCAGGGCACGGGCATGGCGCTGATGGAAGCTGCGGCCCAGTGGGCACGCGAACGCGCCCTGCCCTCTCTGCACGCGCTCTATGGCGGCAGCATGCGCGGGCTGGATGCGTGGCAGGGGCTGCTTGTTCGCGCCGGCTGGACCGCACCCGAGCTTTATCTGCTGTCGCTGACCGGCCGCGCCGATTGGGCGGCCGAAGCGCGGCGGGACTGGGACGAACTGTTCGTGCGGCTGGATGAGGCGGGCTTCGCGGTCACCCCCTGGCAGGACCGCACCCAACAGGACGATGCCGAACTGGCCCGGCTCGACGAAAGCGCCGGCCGCATGGCGGCAAGCCTAGTGGACGCCCCCCTGCCCGGTCCCAGCGTGGTCATCCGCGAACACGGCCGCCCGGTGGGCTGGGTGTTGGCGACCGAGGGCACCAAGCCGGGCGACATCTTTTACCCGGTGGGTTACGTGGTACCGCGCTTGCAGCGCACCGGCTGGCTGATCGGCGCCCTGGTGGAGGCGTGCATGATCCAGGAGCGGCTGTTCGGCACCGATGGCACATGCAGTTTCCAAACCGCGGGCGACAACCGCGCCATGCAGGCATTCATGCTGCGCCGGCTGGACAAATGGACCATCCGCCGCACCCGTCATTACAAAAGCACCAACCCTTTGTTGCCATAATCGAAGCGGCGCCGCTTCCCGGTCAATGGCGGCGGCCCGCAAACCCATACGGCAGGCTCGCGGTCCGACTGGCCTCGTCAAATCCGCCGGCATGCGCCATGACTTGAATGGTCGAGTCCGCCCCCGTCAGAGAAGCTTGCTTTTCTTGGCATCGTTCATGTAGCGCGGGATGACCATGCCGGCGGCGACCAGTTCCAGATCCTCGTCGGAGAGTTCGTCGTCGTTGGCCGCAGATGGGAACAGGGCGGGCAGCACCAGCACGCAGCGGTCGAGGCTTTCCTCAACGACCTCGAGCGCGATGCCCTCGGGCCAGTCCTGGCCGAAGACTTCCTTGACCACCGTGGCGGAGTCCGCCTTCAGACGTTCGCGGAACGCCGCGTCCTGATGCGCCTTCAGCACCAGGGTGCGATAGGCGGCCAAACGCTGGTCAAGCTTTTCCTCGAAATTCGACATGGTTGTCTTCTCCGCAACAATCGTCATCCATCAAACGGTGTATCCGCATCGGCCCAGACGCGCCATCAATCCGTGTTGAGCGTTTGCAATTTTAAAGGTTTTGCTTCCGGCCACTTGGCCTCAGCAAATGGATGCTACTTCACGGGGACCTCGACCACGACATAGCTTACGAAAGCGTTCGTCGCGGTGGCAAGCTGGCTGGTCTTGTGCTGGTTGCCGGGCGGAGCGATGCCGGCGGCGACCAGTTCCAGATCGTCGTCGGACAGTTCGTCATTGGCGACGGCCATCGGGAACAGGGCGGGCAGAACCAGCACGCAGCGGTCGACGCTTTCCTCCACCACGTCGAGGGCGATGCCCTCGGGCCAGTTCACCCCGAAATCCTCCTTGATCACCGTGGCCGGGTCGTCCTTCAGGCGCTCGCGGAACGCCGCATCCTGATGCGCCTTCAGCACCAGGGCACGATAGGCGGCCAAACGCTGATCCAGCTTTTCCTCGAAATTGGACATGGATGTCTCCTGCGCAGCAATCGTCGCCCACTGGACGTGGCGTATTCGCCTTGTCTAAGGAGTGCTATCAGAAATAGTCGCAGCACCCATGCAAGACGCCCTTAACTAGCATAAAATCCGACCAGGAACACGCCAGGTCGCACTGCGATTAATGTTCTAACGCGCGGAAAAACAACAGCTTTCTGTGGACGGCGCCAAAGCTACACGCAATAGTCATCCATCAACATCAACGACCGTTGATACGGACAGGGGTCGCATTGACCGAGGGCCGCCAAGTGTGGCCCCTGTGTCGGCTTGGGGGCAGACCGGGGACAGGGAGCGATGGGGACGGCTGCAGAGAAATTGTTCCGCAAGGCGGCGCTTGAGCGCATCGCGTCGCCCGAGCAACTGGACCGCACGGTGTCGGTTGCCGGGACGGGCGCGTGGATCGCGTTGGCGGGGCTGGGGCTGGGGCTGGCCTTTCTGCTGCTGTGGGGCATCTTCGGCACCATCCCCACCAACGTGCCCGCCAAGGGCATCCTGATTCCCCAGGGCGGCCGCGTGCTGTCGGCCATGAGCCCGGCCGGCGGCGTGGTGGACCGCATCCACGTGTCGGTCGGCGATACCGTGACCAAGGGCCAGGTGATCGCCCATATCCGCCAGGACGAGACGCGCCAGCGCCTGGGCCATGCCCGCCAGGTGATGACCGAGAAATCCGACGACTTGCGCGCACGCCGCGGCGTGCTCGAGCAGGAGCTGCACGCCACGCTCGCCACCATCGCCCAGCGTCAGGCGGCGCTGGAGCAGGCGGCGGCGGCCACGCGCGAGCGCATCGTCTATCTGGAACAGCAGGTGCGCAACCGCCAGGAAATGCAGGCCATGGGCTATGCCACGGCGGAAACCGTGCAGATCGCCCAGAACGAGCTGAGCCAGGCGCGCCGCGAACTGGCCGATTCCCAGGCCCAGGTCAGCGCCGCCAAGGCCGAGGCCATGCAGGCCCGCCTGAACACCGACCGCGAAATGCGCCAATTGGCCGAAAACGTCGCCAATGCCAGCCGCCGGGCCGAGGAACTGAGTACCGAGATCAATCTCTCGTCCGAGGTGGTGGCCCCCGCCTCGGGCCGGGTCAACGAGATCAGGCTGACCGAGGGTGCGGTGGTCACCACCGGCCAGCCGGTGCTGGGCATCGAAAGCGCGGGCAGCCGATTGCAGGCGGTGGTCTACATCCCCACCGAGCATGGCAAGAAGGTGCGGGTCGGCATGCCCGCCCGCGTCGCCCCCGCCACGGTCAAGAAGGAGGAGGCCGGAACCCTGACCGGCGTGGTGTCGCAGGTCACGCCCTTTCCCGCCACCCGCCAGGGCATCGCCGCCGTGGTCCAGAACGAGACGCTGATCGAGGATTTCGTGAAAAAGGGCGCGCCCTATGAAGCCCGCATCGATCTGGTGCCGGCCGACACGCCCAGCGGCTATGGCTGGAGTTCCGGCCGCGGTCCCGACATCGACCTGACCAGCGGCACCACCGTCGAGGTGGCGGTGGCCGTGCGCGAACAGGCGCCCATCTCGCTGATCCTGCCGTTCCTGCGCCGCACCATCGGGGTGGACCGTTGAGCGCTGGCACCGCGACGTTCAAGGGCAAGGCCACCGGCCGGGTCCGCACCCCCACCGTGTTGCAGATGGACGCGCTGGAATGCGGGGCGGCCTGTCTGGCCATGATCCTGGCCTATCACGGCCGCTGGGAACCGCTCGAGGATCTGCGGCAGGCGTGCGGCGTCAGCCGCGACGGCAGCAAGGCGTCCAACGTCCTCAAGGTGGCGCGCGGCTTCGGGCTGGCGGCCAAGGGCTTCAAGAAGGAGCCGGAGGGCCTGATGGACCTGCCGGTGCCGTCCATCATCCACTGGAATTTCAACCACTACGTGGTGTTCGAGGGGATCGACAAGGGCCGCGCCTACCTGAACGATCCCGCCCACGGCCCGCTATCGGTGCCGGTCGAGGAATTATCCGCCGCCTTCACCGGCGTGGTGCTGGCCTTCAGCCCCACCGACGCCTTCCGCCCGGGCGGCGCGCCGCCCAGCGGCATGCGCCAATTGGCCCATCACCTGGGCCATTCCCGCGCCAGCCTGGGGCTGGTGGCCGCCTTCAGCCTGTTGCTGGTGGTGCCCGGCGTGGTCATTCCCGGCCTGGAAAAGCTGTTCGTCGATCAGGTGCTGGTCGGGCAGTTCCAGGATTGGGTGGCGCCGCTGTGCATGGGGCTGGTGCTGTGCGCCGTGGTCCAGGCCGGGCTGACCGCCGTGCAGCAGCGCCTGCTGGCCCGGCTGGAGGCCAAGCTGTCCATCACCCTGTCGGCGCGCTATCTGTCCAGCCTGCTGGCGCGCTCGCAAAACTATTTCAACCAGCGCCACAAGGGCGACCTGGCCAACCGCGCCGCCAGCGCCGACACCGTGGCCGACCTGCTGTCGGGCCAGTTGGCCACCAATTTCTTCAACGTGGCGGCCGTCGTCTTCTATCTGCTGGCCATGGCCGCCTATGACGCCCTTCTGGCTGCCATCGCCGTGGTGCTGGCCGCCGGCAACGTGGTCCTGCTGCGGCTGGTCGAGCGGCGGCGCACCGATCTCCATCGCGGATTGGCCGGCGACATGGGGCGGCTGGCCGGCGCCACCGTCAGCGCCATCGCCACCATCGAGACGCTGAAGGTGTCCGGCGCCGAGGACGACACTTTCGCCACCTGGAGCGGCTATCAGGCGCAGGCGCTGTCCACCCAGCAGCGGCTGGGCCTGATCGAGGCGCTGATGACCGGCGCGCCCGCCCTGCTGTCGGCCCTGTCGGCGGCGGCGATCCTGGGCGTCGGCGGCTGGCGGGTGATCGAGGGAGAGCTGACCGTCGGCTCGCTGGTGGCGTTGCAGGCGCTGATGCTCAGCATCAATGCGCCGGTGGCCGGGCTGGTCGGGCTGGCCGGCCGGCTCCAGGCCGCGCGCGGCGATCTGGAACGGCTGTCCGACGTGCTGGACCGCGCGCCCGCGCTGGCGCAGCCCGCCGCCACCGACCACGCCCCGGCGCGCCTGGACGGGCATGTGGAACTGATCGACGTCACCTTCGGCTACAATCCGTGCGAACCGCCGCTGGTGGAAAATTTTTCGCTGACCCTCAGGCCCGGCGCGCGGGTCGCGCTGGTGGGCGGGTCGGGCAGCGGCAAGTCCACCATTGGCCGCATCGTCTGCGGCCTGCAGACGCCGTGGTCGGGGCAGGTGCTGCTGGACGGGCGGCCGCTGGACGCCATCGCGCCCCATGTCTTCGCCGGCTCGGTCGCCTATGTGGACCAGGACGTGTTCCTGTTCGAGGGAACCGCCCGCGACAACCTGACGCTGTGGGACCCGACCATCCCGGAAACCGCCCTGACCCAGGCGTTGAAGGACGCGGAAATCCACGCCGAGATCGCCAGCCGGCCGGGGCAGTACGACACCCTGATCGCCGAGGGCGGCGCCAATTTCTCGGGCGGGCAGCGCCAGCGCATGGAAATCGCCCGCGCGCTGGTGGGCGACCCCAGCGTGCTGGTGCTGGACGAGGCTACGGCGGCGCTGGACCCGGTGACGGAAAAGCGCATCGACGACAACATCCGTCGCCGCGGCTGCACCTGCCTGATCATCGCCCACCGGCTGTCCACCATCCGCGATTGCGACGAGATCGTGGTGCTGGATTGCGGCCGGGTGGTCGAGCGCGGCAGCCATGACGACCTGATAGCGGCCGGCGGCGTGTATGCCGACCTGATCCGGGCGGGACACTGATGACGCACCAAACCGCCCCCCTCCGCCCGCTTGCCGCCGACCAGCCCATGGCGCTGTGGGACGAAAGCCAGGGCTGGCGCGTCGCCTCGGGCTTCGTCGATCTGTTCGCCGTCCCGGTGGCCGAAGGCCGCGCGGCCGGGCGCCGCACCTTCCTGGCCCGGCTGGGCGTGGGCCGGCTGTTGCTGCCGCTGCCGCTGGCCGGCAATTGGGGCGTGATCGCCTATGGCGGCCAGGACAGCGCGGTCCAGGGCGCCGAGGCCACGCCGGACGCCGATTCGCTGGACGCCTGGATCATGGCCCTGTGCGCCGCCCTGGACGCCCCCTCGCCCGCCGCCCCCGGCGCCGCCGAGGGACGCATGACCCTGGCGGCGGCAGAAGCCGTCTGCAACCGGGGTCGCCATCCGCTGTGGGTCACCGTCACCGCCGGACAGGGCCGCCTGCATGCCGGCGATGATTGCGGCGACATCCTGGCGCCCGCCTTGCCACCGCTGCCGCTGGCCGCCGGACTGTGCCTGGGCGCCGTCGATCCCGCCCAGATAGAGCTGGCGCGCACCCAGTCGCTGATGGCGGCGGGCACCTTGCCGGCCGCGCTGGATGCCTTTCACCGCTTCGTGGTTCCCGCCCTGGCGCGGGGCGTGCAACGGCGCCGCGACGCCCTGGCCGCCGTGATCGCGGATCGCAGCCGCCAGTCGCGGCGCATGATGCAACAGGGCTTCGAGACCCTGGCCGCCACCATCGCCCCCGACCGCACGGCCATGGCCGCCCCCCAGGGCGGCGATGCCGCCATGGCGGTGGCGCGGCGGGTGGCCGACGCCTGCGGCCACACCGTCACCGCACCGCCCCAGGACGTGCCCTTGCCCGGCCCCCATGGCCGCGTGGGGGCCATCCTGCGGGCATCGGGCCTGCGGTCGCGCGTGGTGCTGCTGCGCGACGAATGGTGGCGCCACGACGGCATGCCGCTGATCGGCCGCCGCCGCGACGATGCCGCCCCGGTGGCGCTGCTGCCCACCGCCGGCGGATACGTCGCCTGGACCGCCGGCGCCGAGGCGGCCGTGCCGGTGACCGCCGATCTGGCCGCCGGTCTTGAGATGCAGGCCCTGGCCGTCTATTCGCGGTTCGACGCCGCCCCCCTGACCCCGCGCCGCATTCTGGCGGTGGCGTTGCGCGGCAGCGGCGCCGACAGGGCGCGCCTGCTGGCCCTGGCGCTGGGCACGGCGGTGCTGGCATTGCTGGTCCCCATGGCGTCGTCGTTGCTGGTGGACGAGATCATTCCCACCGCCGCGCGCGGCCAGTTGGGCATCCTGGTGGCCGGGCTGGTGGTGGCGGCGCTGACCACCGCCAGCCTGGAGCTGACCAAGGGCATGGCCATGCTGCGCATCGAGGGGCGGCTGGATTCCAACCTGCAATCGGCCATGTTCGACCGTCTGCTGCGGCTGCCGGCGGCCTTCTTCAAACGCTATTCGGCCGGGGACCTGACCGACCGCGTGCTGGGCATCCAGGCCATCCGGCAAAAGCTGACCGGCGCGGCGACCTCCTCGCTTCTGGGCGGCATCTTCTCGACCGTCAGCCTGGCCTTCCTGTTCTACTATTCGGTGCCGCTGGCGGCGCTGGCGGTGGCCTTGGCCCTGCTGTCGGCGGCGGTCACCCTGGTGCTGATCTGGCTGCAACTGCGCCACGAACGCCGGCTGGCCTTGGTGCGCGGCGCGGTCGAGGGGCTGGTGCTGCAATTGATCATCGGCGTCGGCAAGCTGACGGTGGCGGCCGCACGCGAGCGCGCCATCGCCCACTGGGCGCATGCCTTCGCCGTCCAGAAGCGCCATGCCCTGGCGGCCGAGGCCGCCGCGCGCATGCAGGCGGTGTTCATGGCGGCCTTTCCGCCGCTGGCCAACGTGGCGGTGTTCCTGGCCATGGTCTACATCGCCAAGAACGGCGCGGCCGAGGCGGCGCTCAAGGCCATGGTCGGCGGCGGCGACAGCAAGCTGATGGGCACCGGCCAGTTCCTGGCCTTCAACGGCGCGCTGGCCCAGTTCTTGACCGCCATGACCCAGTCGGTGCGCAGCCTGAGCGACGTCCTGGGGTCGGTCCCCTTGTGGGAGCGCGCCCGCCCGCTGCTGTCCGCGGCGCCCGAGGACGGCGGCGAACGCCATTCGCCCGGCATGCTGGACGGCGGCATCGAGTTCAGCGGCGTCGGCTTTTCGTACATCGCCGACGGTCCCAGCGTGCTGAAGGACTTTTCGGCCACCATCCGCGCCGGCGAGTTCGTCGCCCTGGTCGGCCCCTCGGGCAGCGGCAAGTCCACGGTGATGCGCCTGCTGCTGGGCCTGGAACAGGCGGCCGAGGGCGAGATCTTCTTCGACGGCAAACCGCTGTCGCGCCTGCATCTGGGCCATGTGCGCGCCCAGATCGGCGTGGTCCTGCAAAACAGCCGCATCCTGCCCGGCGACGTGTTCCACAACATCGTCGGCGACAGCGGCGGACGCCTGGAGGACGCCTGGGAAGCGGCGGCCATGGTCGGCCTGGACGCCGACATCCGCGCCATGCCCATGGGCATGCACACCGTGCTGATGGAAGGCGGCGGCACCTTGTCGGGCGGCCAGCGCCAGCGCCTGGCCATCGCCCGCGCGCTGATGCGCAAGCCGCGCATCCTGCTGCTGGACGAGGCCACCAGCGCGCTGGACAACCGCACCCAGGCCGTGGTGACCCAATCGCTGGCGCGGCTGGGCATCACCCGCATCCTGATTGCCCACCGGCTCAGCACCATCACCGAGGTGGATCGCATCCTGGTCATGGACCAGGGGCGGCTGGTGCAGGCGGGACGCTACGACGAACTGGCCAAGGCCCCCGGCCTGTTCGCCGAAATGGCGCGCCGTCAAATCATCTGATCTTTGGGGACTGAACAATCATGCGCAAGGTTCTCTACATCCTGGGCCAGTTGGACGACATGGACGTCGATTGGCTGGCCCGCCAGGGCCGCAAACGCGAAATCCCCGCCGGCAGCGTGCTGGTGCGCGAGGGCACGCCCTGCGCCTCGGTCTTCATCCTGCTGGAAGGCGGCATGGAGGTCAGCATCCAAGGCCTGGGCCGGGTCGCCGAACTGGCCTCGGGCGAAATGATCGGCGAATTGTCGTTCGTGGACAGCGCCCCGCCTTCGGCCACCGTCACCGCCGCCAGCAATTGCGTGGTGCTGGACGTGGACAAGGCGCTGCTGTCCGCCCAATTGGCGCGCGACGACGGCTTCGCCCGCCGCTTCTATCAGGCCATCGCCATGTTCCTGGCCGACCGCCTGCGCGGCACCGTGCGCCGCATGGGCTATGGTGCCGGCGCCAGCCTGGACAGCGAGGAGGTGCTGGCCGACGAACTGGACGAAAGGCTGCTGGATTCGGTGTCCCTGGCCGGCGATCGCTTTGACCGGCTGATCCGCACCCTGGCGACGGCCCGCGCCCATTGACCACGGCCCGCCGGCCAGGCCGGGTTCCCATAGTCCTGCAATTCCAGTCGGCGGAATGCGCCCTGGCCGCCCTGGCCATGCTGATGGCCGAACAGGGTTGCGCCGTGCCGCTCGAGGAATTGCGCCAGCGCGCCGGTGTGTCGGGCGAGGGAACATCGCTGGCGGTGCTGAAGCGGGTGGCCCAGGGCTATGGCTTCGCCGTCCGCGCCTTTCGCAAGGAACCGGCGACGCTGGCCGAGATCGGCTTTCCCTGCATGGCGTTCGTCAGCTTCAACCACATGCTGGTGATCGAGGCCATGCGCCCCGACGCCCTGCAGGTGGTGGACCCCGCCCAAGGCCGGCGGACCATCGCCATGGCCGAATTCGACCGCATGTTCACCGGCATCGTGCTGCGGCTGGAAGCGGGCGACGGGGTCCGCCGCCGTCGCCCCGTGCCGCCGGCCGCGCTGCCGGCCCTGGTGCGCCGGGAATGGGGCTGGTGGCTGG
>JAFAAW010000057.1 GCA_023426365.1 Pseudomonadota bacterium | reverse complement strand
CGGCGGCGGCGAAGCCGGCGAAGATCTCGACGCCCAGTTCCTCGGCCTGCGCCGCCAGCCAGCGGCACAGATTGCCCAACGAGATGATGTAGTTGCCGTGATTGTGCATCTGCGGCGGGGTCGGCAGCTTGTACGACTTGCTTTCCGTGAGGAACAGGAAGCTGTCGTCGGTGGCCGGAGTGTTGAGCGGCGCGCCCTTCTCCTTCCAGTCGGGGATCAGTTCGTCCAGCGCGCGCGGCTCGAAGCACGCGCCCGACAGGATGTGGGCGCCCACTTCCGAGCCCTTTTCAAGCACACAGACGCTCAAGTCCGGGTTCAGCTGCTTGATGCGGATGGCGGCGGACAGGCCACTGGGGCCGGCGCCAACCACCACCACATCGAATTCCATCGACTCACGTTCCATGCTCATCCCCCTGGACTTGGGTTCTTTCGCTCCTGCCGTGTCGCCCCTTGCTTTTCCCCGCTTGGGACGGCACGGTTCCATATTCAAGGCCGCCTCTATACCATCGAATTTTGGATGATACGAATCATTCAAATGCAGGGGTGCCCTACGATATTTTGTTAGCCGAGATGCCGCTGGACCAGTCCCTCGACCACTTGCTGCGCTGGTATCTGGACGCCGGAGTCGATGAAACCATCGGCGAGGAGGCGCTGGACCGCTTTGCCCTGTCGGCCCGCCCGGCGGTGCGCGCGGTGCCGCCGGCCCCCGCTTCCCAGGCTGTCGCTTCCCAGGCCCCCGCGTCCAGGGCGGGGGCGGCGGCCTCCGACCGCGGGCACCAGCCGCCGCTCTTGCCGCCGGTGCCGTCGGCGGCGCATGCCGTCACCGGCACCGCCGCCCACATTGTCGCCGAATGCAAGACGCTGGAGCAGTTGCGCCAGGCGCTGGAGGCGTTCGACGGCTTGCCGCTCAAGCGCACGGCGCGCTCGACCGTGTTCGCCGACGGCAATCCGCAGGCGACGGTCATGGTAATCGGCGAGGCGCCCGGCCAGGAAGAGGACCGCGCCGGCCTGCCCTTCGTCGGCAAATCGGGCAAGTTGCTGGACCGCATGCTGGCGTCCATCGGACTGGATCGCGACACTATATATATAACGAACGTGGTTCCCTGGCGGCCGGTGGAAAATCGCAAGCCGACGCCGGACGAAGTGGCGGCGTGCCTGCCCTTCGTCAGCCGCCACATCGAGCTGGTGGACCCCCAGATCTTGTTGCTGCTGGGCGGCGCCTCGGCCTCGGCCCTGCTGGCCCGGCACGAGGGCATCAACCGCCTGCGCGGGCGCTGGTACGAGTATGCGACGCCCGGCCTGCCGCGCCCGGTGCATGCCATGGCCACCTTCCACCCCGCCTATCTGCTGCGCACGCCGGCGGCCAAGCGCGATGCCTGGCGCGATCTGCTGCAGGTGAAAAAGCGGCTGGACTCGGGTTGCTCCTGACGCCCGCGGCGGCGCTTCGCGGCGCGCCGATGGGCGGGTCATGATCGCCATTTCCTCGCCACAAATCGGCGTCATCGATAAGCCCGATTGACGCAAATGGGGTAATGCGCACATCCCATGTGTGCGGCTAAGGCATTGAAGAGAATGAATAATTCGCATGCCCCTTCTTTGTCCCATCTTTCGGGGGTTGCTCCTGCGCCGTCGGTCATTTATAAAACTGCGCAGACAGTTCGATGTTTCCGATTAACCACCAGAGGAGAACAGCCTTGCGCGACAGGCTCCTCCCGGCCGTGATGATGGCGATCATGGCCGTGCATTTTCCGGCCCTCGCCGGTGAGCCGACCACCCTGAGGGGTGCGGTGGCGCAGCAGATCGCTGCGGCCCCCGGCGGCGAGGGCACTCTGACTGCGGCGGTGATGCCCGGCATCGGGCGCGAAGCCCGTGTCGCCCCGCTGCCCCGTCCGCTTTCCGCGGCGGACGTTGACGCTTATGCCCGCGCCCTCAAGCTGCAGGCCGATGGCCAGGTGGCCGCCGCCGACCGCGAGCTGGCCCGGGTCAATGACGACGTTCTCAAGGGCCATGTGCTGGCCGCGCGCTACCTGAAGCCGGGCGCCAAGCCCAAGTACCAGGAGCTGCGCGCCTGGATGGCCGAATATGCCGAGCTGCCCCAGGCGGAATCCATCCATAAGCTGGCGACCTCCAAGGGGGTCAAGGGCTTCGGCGCCATCAAGGCGCCGGTCAGGGGCTACCTGCGCGGCACCGGCATCGACACCTCCGACGACGGCGCCAATTGGGAGGCCGGCGTGTTCGATGCCGAGCGCGGCAGCCCCAAGGCCCGCGCGCTCAAGGCCAAGTTCCGCACCCTTCTGAGGAAGGGCGATCAGGCCGCCGCGCTGGCGCTGATCACCGGCGCCGACGCGAAAGCATTCGAGCGCGTGGACGTGGACGAGCTGAAGCTGGCCCTGGCCGCCGACCATTTCGCCGGCGGCCGTGATGCCGAGGCCATCGCCTGGGCCACCCAGGTGGCCGAGCGTTCGGGCGCGGAATTCCCCGCCGCCCATTGGGTGGCCGGCCTGGCGCAGTGGCGCATGGGCAAGCCCGAGGACGCCCGCCGTCATTTCGAGGAAATCGCCAACCGCGACGATGCCAGCCCGTGGATGGTGTCGGCCGCCGCCTTCTGGGCCGCGCGTTCCAACCTGGTGTCGCGCCGCCCCGAGGTGGTGAACCACTGGCTGGAGATCGCGGCCACCTATCCGCGCACCTTCTATGGCCTGCTGGCCCGCCAGACGCTGGGTTACGACACCCTGTTCTCGTGGGAGACGCCGCCCTTCACCGAGGCCGACGCCGACGTGCTGATGCGGGTGCCCGGCACCCGCCGCGCCCTGGCCTTGCTGCAACTGGGCGACAACCAAGGCGCCGAGGAGGAGCTGCGCAAGATCTATCCGCGCGCCACCAAGACCCTGCGCCAGTCCATGCTGGTGCTGGCCCAGGCCGGCGGCATGCCCGCCCTGGCGCTGCGGCTGGGCGGCATCGCGCCCGGACTGGTCAACGACGCCGCCGCCTATCCGGTACCGGACTGGACCCCGCGCGGCGGCTGGCAGTTGGACAAGGCCCTGGTCTATGCCTTCGTGCGCCAGGAATCGTCGTTCAACCCCAAGGCCAAAAGCGGCGCCGGCGCCTCGGGCCTGATGCAGTTGATGCCGGCCACCGCCGTGTCCATCGCCGGCCAGCACGTGCGCGACAAGCTGCACGAGCCGGAGCTGAACCTGGGCCTGGGCCAGAAATACCTGAACAAGCTGCTGGCGGAGGAGCCGGTCAACGGCAATCTGCTGATGCTGGCCGCCGCCTACAATGCCGGTCCGGGCAAGCTGGGCCAGTGGCTGGCGGGGATGAAGCACAACAACGATCCGTTGCTGTTCATCGAAAGCCTGCCGGCGCGCGAAACCCGCGCCTTCGTCGAGCGGGTGATGACCAATTTCTGGATCTACCGGTCGCGCATGGGCCAGCAATCGCCGTCGCTCGAGGCCGTCGCCGCCGGCGCCTGGCCGCTGTACGAAGGCTTCGATCCGGTACCGCGCCGCAAGGGGTCTCCTATCTGATCGCCTTGCCGCCGGTCTTCCATCCGACCGCCCGGCGGTCGGGACTTGCGCAGCTGGCCGCCTGTCGGCCGGACCAAGCGGGGGCGGCCCCAGGACGCCGTGGGCCGCCCCATTCCTTTTCCAAATCCGTGATCGGCCGCCCCGTGCGTGCGCGCTTTTTCTTGCTCCGGGCGGCGGCTGTGGTATGAAACCTCCCCATGCATATCCTTGAATTTGAAAAGCCCATCGCCGAGCTCGAGGGCAAGATCGAAGAGCTGCGGCACCTCGCGGATAACGGCGACGTCAACATCGCCGAAGAGGTCGCCCGTCTTCAGGCCAAGGTCGACAAGCTGTTGCGCTCGACCTACGCCAAGCTCACCCCGTGGCAGAAGACCCAGGTGGCGCGCCACCCGGAACGGCCGCACGCGCTCACCATCATCAAGTCGCTGATCAGTGACTTCACGCCGCTGGCGGGCGACCGCTGCTTCGGCGAGGACAAGGCCATCGTCGGCGGCCTGGGCCGCTTCCGCGGCCAGTCGGTGGTGGTGATGGGCCACGAGAAGGGGCACGACACCGAATCGCGCCTGCGGCACAATTTCGGCATGGCCAAGCCCGAGGGCTACCGCAAGGCCAAGCGCCTGATGGAAATGGCCGACCAGTTCAGCCTGCCGGTGATCACCCTGGTGGACACCGCCGGCGCCTATCCCGGCGTCGATGCCGAGGCGCGCGGCCAGGCCGAGGCCATCGCGCGCTCCATCGAGACCTGCCTGGACATCCGCACGCCGTTCGTCTCCGTCATCATCGGCGAGGGCGGTTCGGGCGGCGCCATCGCGCTGGCCGCCGCCAATGCGGTGCTGATGCTGGAGCACGCCATCTATTCGGTGATCAGCCCCGAAGGCTGCGCCTCGATCCTGTGGCGCTCGGGCGAGAACGCCAAGGACGCCGCCGAGGCGTTGAAGCTGACTGCCCAGGATCTGCACCGCCTGGGCGTCATCGATCAGGTGGTGGCCGAGCCGCTGGGCGGCGCCCATCGCAATCCCGACCTGACCATGCAGACCCTGTCGCAGGCGCTGGACGAAGCGTTGCACGATCAGGTCGGCGTGGATGGCGGGGTGCTGCGGGCGCGCCGGCGCGACAAGTTCCTGGAAATGGGCCGGGTCGGGCTGGCCTGACGCAACCCATGGGTAAGCGTCGCTCCCTATGATGGGGGCGACGCTGTTATTAGGGCACGATCTTCCATGACCGCCACCGCTCCCGAACTCGCCGTCGTCATCCCCGTCAAGAACGAGGCCGACAACATCCTGGCCCTGGTGGAGGAAATCCACGCCGCCCTCGAGGGCAAGGTGGACTTCGAGGTCATCTATGTGGACGACGGCTCGACCGACGCCACGCCGGCCCGGCTGGCCGAGGCCAAGGCGCGCTTCCCGCGCCTGCGCTCGCTTCGCCACCGCGCAAGCTGCGGCCAGAGCCAGGCCATCGCCACCGCCGTCAAGGCGGCCCGCGCGCCGCTGATCGCCATGCTGGACGGCGACGGCCAGAACGACCCGGCCGACATTCCCAACATGCTGGAACGCTGGCGCGCCGAACCCGAGGCGACGCGGGCCAAACTGCTGATCGCCGGCTGGCGCGCCAACCGCAAGGACACCGCCTCGCGCCGCTGGGCGTCCAAGGCGGCCAACGCCATCCGCGTCGCCTGCCTGAAGGACGACACGCCCGACACCGGCTGCGGGTCCAAGCTGTTTCCGCGCGACCTGTTCCTCGACCTGCCGCGTTTCGACCACATGCACCGCTATCTGCCGGCGCTCACCATCCGCGCCGGCGGCAAGGTGGTGTCGGTCAAGGTCAACCACCGGCCGCGCGGTGCGGGCGCCTCCAATTACAGCAACCTGCGTCGCGCCCTGGTGGGCGTGCCCGACCTGCTGGGCGTCATGTGGCTGATGCGGCGGTCGCGCAACCCGGTCGTCGAACCCCAATCGTGAGCGCGCGCAAGCGTCACCCCTTGCTGGATCCGCGCGTCATCGTGCGCGGCCTAGTGTTGATCGCCACCCTGGTGGGCGTCGGCTGGCTGTTCGAGGTGGTCGGCATCAAGACCATGCTCAACACCGGCTGGGTCGATCAGGCGGTGCGCGGACAGCAGGGCCTTTATGGCGAGGCGCTGTTCCTGCTGATGGGGTCGGTGGTGGTCGCCATCGGCCTGCCGCGGCAGGCGGTGGCGTTCGGCGCGGCCTATGCCTTCGGGCCGTGGATGGGGATGGCGCTGGCGCTGCTGTCCACCCTGCTGGGGTCGCTGACCACCTTCTTCTACGCCCGCTTCATCGGCCGCGACGCGCTGACCCGCCGCTTCCCCGACAAGATCGCGCGCATCGATTCCTTCCTGGCCGGCAACGAATTCACCATGGCGGTGGTCCTGCGCCTGTCGCCCCTGTCGCACAACGGCACCACCAACGTGGCCGCCGGCGTGTCGGGGGTGCGGGCGCTGCCGTTCTTCGCCGGCTCGGCGGTGGGCTACGTGCCGCAAACCGCCGTGTTCGTGCTGGCCGGCGCCGGGTTCGAACTGGACAAGATGGTGTCGTGGACGCTGTCGGGCGTATTGTTCGTGGGGTCCACCGTGCTGGGCATCTGGCTGTGGCGCCGCACCCGCGCCGCCAAGGGGCTGCCGGACGAGGAAGAAGGGGAGAATTGATGCGCCGTCCTGCCGCTCTGGTCCTGGTCACCCTGCTGGCCGCCTGCCAGACGGCCGAGACGCCGTCCCCCACGGTCGCCGCCGCCACCCCGGCCGCCATGCCGGCCGCCCAGGCCTTTGCCGGGCTGGAACGGTCGCGCGCCCAGGCCAACAAGGACGACATCCTCAAATCCCAGATCAGTCGCCGCATCGCCGAGCTGGACCGCCGCGCCTATCGTGCGGTCACCGTCGAGGTGTGGGGCGGCCGCGCCCTGCTGATGGGGGCGGTGATCAAGCCCGAACAGCGCCGCAAGGCCGAGCAGGCGGCGGCCGCCACCGCCGGCGTCGCCGCCGTGCACAACGAATTGGTGCTGGCCGAGGACCGGGCGCTGGACATCTTCGCCGCCGACCCCGCCCGCGAGGACGCGGTGCGCCAGGCGCTGGGCATCGAGGGGCGGGCCGGGACCACGGTGCGGGTGATCAACGGCGTCGCCTTCCTGCTGGGCGCCGCCCCCAGTGCCGAGGCCATCGCCGCCATGAAGGCCGATGCCGGCGAGGTGGCCGGGATCAAATGGGTGGTGAGCGCGCTGCAAGTGGCCCAATGACGCCTCTCCCGCCCCACTGGAGGGCGGGAAGCATCCCCGGCCGATAATAAAAAATTCGTGTCATTGCAATGGGTTGACAGGGTGCGCGGGCGTGGCTAGCCAAAAATCGCGCGCATGGCGCTTGACTCTTTTCCAACCCCCTCCTAGATCGTTGGCACTCCTCGGACGAGAGTGCTAACACTGGCGCTGACTCCCCGAGACCTTTCA
>JAFAAW010000124.1 GCA_023426365.1 Pseudomonadota bacterium | reverse complement strand
CTCGCCGGTGCCGAAGAAGGACAACATGGGGATGGACTACATCCCGGTCTACGAGGGTGACGACGACGGCGGCAGCACGCTGAAGGTCAGCCAGGACAAGGTGCAGAAGCTCGGCGTGCGCACCGAGCCCGCCGTCCTGCGCATGCTGACCCGGCCCATCCGCGCGGTCGGCACCGTGCAGGTGGACGAACGCCAGTTGCATATCATCTCGCCCAAGTTCGAGGGCTACATCGAGCGCCTCAACGTCAATCAGACCGGCCAGCCGGTGAAGCGCGGCCAGAGCCTGATGGAGATTTACAGCCCCGATCTGGTGCTGGCCCAGCAGGAATACGTGGTCGCCCTGCAAGGTGCCCGCGCGCTCGAGAACGCCAGCCCGGAGGCCCGTGAATCCGCGCGCTCGCTGGCCGAAGGCGCCCTGTCGCGCTTGCGCAACTGGGACATCGGCGCCGGGCAGATCGAGCGTCTGCGCAATGGCGGCCAGCCGAGCCGCACGCTGTCGCTGGCGTCCCCGGTGTCGGGCGTGGTGCTGGAGAAAAAGGCCATCCAAGGCATGCGCTTCATGCCGGGCGAACCGCTGTTCCAGATCGCCGATCTATCCAATGTCTGGGTTATCGCCGACGTGTTCGAGCAGGATTTGGCGCAAGTGGACGTGGGCCAGAAGGCCGAGGTCAGCTTCAACGCCCTGCCCGGCATGACCTTCACCGGCAAGGTCACCTTCGTTTACCCGACGGTGACGGCGGAAACCCGGACCGCCAAGGTGCGCATCGAGCTGCCCAACCACGAAGGCCATCTACGCCCCTCGCTCTATGGCACGGTGCAATTGGCGGCTCCCGTGGCAAAGGGCGCCGTGGTGACCGTCCCCGATTCGGCGGTGCTCGACACGGGCACGCGCCAGGCCGTGCTGGTGGAGCGCGGCGAGGGCCTGTATGAGCCGCGCGAAATTAAGGCGGGCACCCGCGCTGACGGCTATGTCGAGGTGATGGACGGCCTCAAGGAAGGCGAGCGGGTGGTCGTTCGGGCAAACTTCCTGATCGACGCCGAAAGCAATCTGAAGGCGGCCCTCCAGGGCTTCCATAACCACTGACGGCGGAGAGCCCCGATGATTGCCGCTGTCATACGCTGGTCGGCCCGCAACGTCTTCCTGGTGTTGCTGGCGACCGTATTCATCATCGGCGCGGGCGTGCTGTCGGTGAAGCGCCTGCCGCTGGACGCGCTGCCGGACCTCTCCGACGTCCAGGTCATCCTCTATACCGAGTACCCCGGCCAGGCGCCGCAGGTGGTCGAGGACCAGGTCACCTATCCGCTGACCACGGCCATGCTGTCAGTGCCGCAGTCCAAGCTGGTGCGCGGTTTCTCGTTCTTCGGCGTCAGCTTCGTCTACATCATCTTCGAGGACGGCACCGACATCTATTGGGCCCGCTCGCGCGTGCTGGAATACCTGAATTTCGCGGCCAAGCGCTTGCCGCCCGGCGTCACCCCTAGTCTCGGTCCCGACGCCACCGGCGTGGGCTGGGTCTACCAGTACGTGGTCCAGGCCAAGGACCGCACGCTGGCCGAGCTGCGCACCATCCAGGACTGGTACCTGCGCTATCAGTTGGCCAAGGCCGAGGGTGTGGCCGAGGTCGCCAGCATCGGCGGCTTCGTCCAGCAGTACCAAGTTGTAGTCGATCCGCAGCGGCTGCAGGCCTACGGCATTCCGCTGGCCAAGGTCACCGAGGCCATCCGCAAGAGCAACATCGACGTCGGCGGCCGCGTGGTCGAGATGGCCGAGACCGAGTTCGTGGTGCGCGGACGCGGCTACCTCAAGGGCATTCCTGACATCGAGCAAATCGTGCTCAAAGTCCAGGCGGGCACCCCCGTCCTCCTGCGCGACGTCGCCCGGGTCGAACTCGGGCCGGACGAGCGGCGCGGCATTGGCGAACTCAACGGTGAGGGCGAAGCGGTCAGCGGTATCGTCGTCCAGCGCTTCGGGCAGAACGCGCTGGCGGTCATCGACAGTGTGAAGGAGAGGATCGCCGAGATCTCCACCGGCCTACCCGAGGGCGTCAGCATCGAGGCCGTGTATGACCGCTCGGACCTGATCCTGCGTGCTGTCGAGACACTCAAGTACACGCTGATCGAGGAAAGCATCATCGTCGCGGTGGTGTGCGTCATCTTCCTGCTGCATGTGCGGTCAGCGCTGGTCGCCATCATCATGCTGCCGGTCGGCGTCCTGATCGCGGTCATCGTGATGGACTGGATGGGAATGACATCCAACATCATGAGTCTCGGTGGGATCGCCATTGCCGTCGGTGCCATGGTCGACGCCGCCATCGTGATGATCGAGAACGCCCACAAGCACCTGGAACGCATGAAACCGGGCGACAGCCGGGCCCAGGCGCTCATAGACGCCGCCGTCGAGGTCGGGCCCAGCCTGTTCTTCGGCCTGCTCATCATCACGGTGTCGTTCTTGCCGGTGTTTACCCTGGAATCCCAGGAAGGCCGCCTGTTCAAGCCGCTCGCCTTCACCAAGACCTTCGCCATGGCAGGCGCCGCGTTCCTGTCGGTGACGCTAGTTCCCGTGCTGATGATGCTGTTCATCCGAGGCAAGATCCTCCCCGAGGGGAAGAACCCCATCAACCGCTTCCTGATCTGGATCTACCGTCCGGCTATCCGCGGCGTGCTCAAGGCCAAGGTGCTCACCATCCTCGTGGCCGCGGTGGCACTAGGTGCATCGGTTTGGCCGCTGACCCGCATCGGCTCGGAGTTCATGCCGTCGTTGAACGAGGGCACCATTCTCTACATGCCGACGACGCTGCCGGGGCTGTCCATCACCAAGGCGTCCGAGCTGCTGCAGCTTCAGGACCGTATCATCAAGAACTTCCCCGAGGTCGAATCGGTATTCGGCAAGGCGGGCCGCGCCGCCACCGCCACCGACCCGGCACCGACAGAGATGTTCGAGACGACCATCAACCTGAAGCCAGAACGTGAATGGCGGCCGGGGATGACCTACGACAAGCTGGTCGCCGAGATGGACAAGGCGCTGCAGATGCCCGGCGTGTCCAATGCCTGGACCATGCCGCAGCGCGCCCGCATCGACATGCTCTCGACGGGCATCCGCACCCCCATCGGTATCAAGGTGTTCGGCAAGGACCTGGAGGAGATGGAGAAGCTGGCCCGCCAGATCGAGGCGGTGGTCAAGGCGGTGCCCGGCACCACCTCGGCCTACGCCGAGCGCATCGGCGGCGGCTACTATCTCGACATCCAGCCCGACCGCGCCCAGCTGGCCCGTTACGGCCTGACCATCGACGACCTCAACGAGGTGATCCTGACCGCGCTGGGTGGCGAATCGGTGACCACGACCGTGGAGGGCCGCGAGCGGTTCAGCGTCAACGTCCGCTATCCGCGCGAGTTCCGCTCGGACCCGCAGGCGATTGCCAGCCGCGTGCTGGTCAACACCATGGATGGAACGTCGATTCCCCTCGGCCAATTGGCCTCGGTGCGCCTGACCAAGGGACCGGCGGGCATCCGCACTGAGAACTCTCTGCTGTCGGCCTACATCTACGTCGACATCCACGGCCGCGACATCGGCGGCTATGTGGCCGAGGCGCGCAAGGCGGTAGCCGACAGCGTGCAGATGCCCCCCGGCTACTTCGTCACTTGGTCGGGCCAGTTCGAGTACATGGAGCGCGCCATCGAGAAGCTGAAGATCGTGGTGCCCGTTACCATCCTCATCATCTTCCTGCTGCTCTACCTGAATTTCAAACGGGTCGCCGAGACCCTGATCGTCATGCTGTCGCTGCCCTTCGCCCTGGTCGGTGGGTTGTGGCTGCAATGGTACCTCGGGTTCAACATGAGCGTGGCAGTGGCGGTCGGCTACATCGCCCTGGCGGGCGTCGCCGCCGAGACCGGCGTGGTCATGCTGATTTACCTCGACCACGCCCTCAAGGACCTCAAGGCCAAGCGCGAGGCCGAGGGCCGGGCCTTCACCCGCGCCGACCTCTACGAAGCCATCATGGAAGGCGCCGTCGAGCGTGTGCGACCGAAGATGATGACGGTCGTGGCCATCATGGCGGGCTTGCTGCCCATCATGTGGAGCACCGGCACAGGCTCCGAGGTGATGCGCCGCATCGCCATGCCCATGGTTGGCGGCATGGTGTCCTCGACCGTCCTCACTCTCATCGTCATCCCGGCCATCTACGCGCTGATAAAGCAGATGGGCCTGCCCCGCCATTCCTCGTCCGCCACCGCCGTGCCGGAGGACAATCAGACCGCCAAGGAGGTCGCCCAGGTATGAAACGCAATGCTTCCACTCACCGCCAAGTGCGGGTTCTGTTGGTGGTCTTGACCGCCATCCTGGCAGGCTTCTGGATGCTGATGACGGGCTTGCCGTTCGGCGGCGACCACGCCGCGCATGCCCGCGAGGCTGTGGTCTATAAGAGTCCGACCTGCGGCTGCT
Organism: Pseudomonadota bacterium; assembly: GCA_023426365.1. Lineage (GTDB taxonomy): Bacteria > Pseudomonadota > Alphaproteobacteria > Rhodospirillales > Magnetospirillaceae > Magnetospirillum. Next base: position 320 of record JAFAAW010000124.1, on the reverse strand, counting down.
GCAAGGGCTGGGCGACCTACCTCCAACGTAACGGTTACCAAGTCACCTCGGTCGACCGTGACGACATGGAAAAGGTGAAGGACGGCCTGGGCGTCCCCGACGACATACGTTCGTGCCACACCGCCAAGATCGATGGCTATGTGGTTGAAGGTCATGTCCCGCTTGCCGCCATCGACAAGCTGCTCGCCGAGCGGCCCAAAGCTATCGGGATCGCCTCGCCAGGCATGCCGTCGGGTTCGCCGGGCATGGATGGGCCGAAGGAGGCCAACCCCGTCTTCACCTTTGGCAAGGCGGGCAAGCACCTGCTTGGCACGTATTGA